>NZ_SPPK01000003.1:300000-489322 GCF_004569505.1 Dysgonomonas mossii | reverse complement strand
ATATTTGAGATGTTTTCCTGTAATAAAAAACACAGTATTATTAATGTAGTATCCGTCTAAATCTAAAGCAAAATTTGGATGATCAGTTAACTCAATCCAAATAATTTTTTGTTTAGAAAAATCGTCCATATAAATACAACTACGTAAGTTATAAGGAGTAATCCCTTTATCCTGTCTATTAGTTAGTTGTGAGTAATAATTATCCAAATGAGCTTTAATATCTGGATAATCATCAATATTTATAGCGGATTCTGTAGGTGTTCCATTATGGGTGCATATCAACCATAAATCAGCAAACTCATATCCATATCGTTTTATGTCTCTGCCACGAAGAATCGGGCGTATAATTTCAGCGTTTTTTGATGATTTGGCGACTAATTCTGCCTTCTTCTCTCCATTAATAATAAATGCTTCATTAAAACCAGTCTTTATACCATAATTGATTTGTATATCCCAGTTTTTGAGAGGGATGCCTACTTTTTCTATCTTTTCTTTTATTCTTTTCTCAATATCCGATAGAATAACAAAAGATGACACAGATTTTTCGCTAAAAGATGATATTATAGAGAATTGATTAAGGTAATCGCTCTAAAATTGTATAAATTAATAGTATAATAAAATTATATTATAAATATAGATATAATATGATAGTCTATTTTATATATAGTATTTTTGTATATAATAATATTATATTTTAAATATGAATTCATGATTTACGGATACATTAGAGTAAGCTCAGATAAGCAGACAACAGAAAATCAACATTTTGAAATAACTAATTATTCCATAGATAAGAAGATGCCTATTGATGAGTGGATTGAGGAGACTATTAGTGGCACTAAAAAAGTTTCAGAAAGGGAGTTGGGTAAGCTTCTGGATAAAATGATAAAAGGAGATATTCTTATTGTAACTGAACTTTCACGTTTAGGTAGGAATTTAATGCAGATAATGAGTATCTTACACACCTGTATGGAGAAGGAAATAATGGTCTTTACTATCAAAGAAAATTATGAATTAGGCAATAATATAAATTCCAAAGTTCTAGCCTTTGCATTCGGCTTATCTGCAGAAATCGAAAGAAATCTAATATCGCAACGTACAAAGGAAGCTCTTGCTCGTAAAAAGGCAGAAGGGGTTATCCTCGGTCGTCCTATTGGAAGTAAGTCTAAAACCGTTAAACTTACTGGGCGTGAAGACGAAATAAAAGAGCTTTTAGATAAAAAGATATCCAAAAGTGCTATTGGACGAATTCTTGGTGTACACAGGTTAACAGTTAGTGCATTCCTTAAAGAGAATCAGCTTTAATTGATACTTTGTCACAGCTTTTTAAATTAAGCAATAACTCTAAAATAGACCATCCTTATTTCTGTAACCACATATGCTCATACTTTTTTTCAAATTCTTCAGTTAATTCCATAATCTTTTTTTGAAGAACAACCATTTCGATGGTTTGTTTTTCCAGTTTATAAAGAAAAGCCAAGGCCTTTTTCTCGGAAAAATTCGACTTTAGGGCTTTGACTATTTGGTTATAGTTCGTACCGACTATTCGAAATTGTCCGAAGAAAGTAGTGAGTCTCATGTAATAATCTTGTATAGCTTTATCGATTTTTACAATCTTTATTGGCTTGTTAAATATGCAAGAAGTAATAAAATGAGACTTAACATTCATACATGACTTATCATATAAAGCGAGAAAGCGTGCATTATCAACGTCGTTCAAATAAATAACATAACGATGTGTTGCCGGATCTTTTTTCGGATTTCTTCCTCCTTTTCTTCTTCCCGAAAGATTATTTGTTTTCATACCTACATAAAGATTTAATAAATAAAAATTACGACTTCGGAGTGATTTTCTCCCCCTGAAAGGGCAAGGGTTTTGAGGCACGGAAATTTATTTCAAGTGCTTCAAAACATACCTTGCTGTATTCTGACGAATACCAAAATCCATCCTCCGATGGATTGTCTTAAAGTTTATTTGAGAGATTATCATTACGCTACAAAGGTAGCGTCTGTTAATTGAAAGGTTATGATGAGGTTATCAGACAAATGGTGACAGCAGATGTCACTAGATGTCAGTTCTTTTTTTTGACGATTTTTGATATCCTCTTGTCTGAATTCATAACTGGATTTGTTCATTCAGATATTTACTAATTATTGATGTATTTACTTCAGCAATAATTTATGTACTGAATACGTTAGCTCTTGACTGATACCAATAAAGAAGACAACCAATAAATACTGACTTCATGGGTTCATGAATGAATGTCTTCACTAAGTCATGAGGTCAAGACATAACTCATCTACTAAGGAATAAATAAATTACAGATCGAATGCCATAGTTAAGTAATGGGTGATTGACTGAATGAAGTATATATCTACAACTTCATTGAATATTATTTCTTTTTCAACTGATAAACACCCTTCCCTGTGAAAAGAATAAAATAGACCATATTTTTGAGGGAATACTACCCAACGGGTGGAGATTGCCGAAAAAACCTGCAAGGCTTGATATTGGCGTTTTATTCTTGGAATAGACCTTTGTTATCAGATGATAAAAAGGTTATGGCATAAAAAAGGGTAAAAGAACATTTTTACCCCATTAATTAAATCGAAATTATAATATCTATTTATCTCTTACATAGCCAACTCTTTTCCTCGATTTTGCATCTTGTTCCTTCTGACTTGCCAACTCTGTTAGTGCTTGGTAAATATCATTGAATTGTAGATTCGTTTCTAACATGAAGTTTTCTAATTTCTGATTTAGTTCAGCATAACCCAAAGCATATTGACGAAGCATAATAAAAGCCCTAACTATTTGGATATTAACCGAAATTGCTTTCTGAGTATTTAATAATCCTGCTAGCATCGCAATTCCATGTTCCGTGAAAGCATAAGGTAACTTTCTAGTGCCGCCCCAACTTGATGTTCCATTTTGGAATATCAAGTCAAATTCTTTATTATTCAATTGAAACATAAAATCTTCGGGAAAACGATCCAGATTTCGTTTTACTGCTTTATTCAAATTGCTAGTTGTAACCTCATATAGTTCAGCCAAATCCTTATCAAGGATTACTTTATAACCTCTTATTTCATATATCCGATTCTGTATTACTTGTAATTCCATATTGATCTCTATTTAGCTTTTGATAATTGAGTGTTATTGGCTTGCAATTTGATAGAAAGTGAGTTCATTTCGTTACTTATCAGGTTTTCGGTAACTCGAGCATAAATTTGTGTTGTACGAATATTTGTGTGCCCTAGCATTTTAGAAACAGCCTCAATAGAAACACCCTTAGCTAAAGTGGTTGTACTTGCAAAAGTATGTCTTGCAAGGTGGAAGCTCAGACGCTTCTCAATCCCACACAAATCCCCAATTTCCTTGAGGTAAGAATTCATCTTTTGATTACTCAATGTTGGCAATACTTTATTTTCATTTTGTAGCCCTCTATACTTCTCAATAATAGATAAGGGGATGTCTAACAGTGGAACAGTCACAACAGTATCAGTTTTTGCACGTTTAGTCATAATCCATAATTTACCATCTACTCCTGTCTGTATATTGTCATATGTAAGTTTATAAGTATCTACATATGCCAAACCAGTCATACAGGCAAAGACAAAAATATCCCGTACTTTCTCAAGACGTTCTATATCGAATTTCTTGTTTTTAATAATCTCTAGTTCTTGATCAGTCAAATATCCTCTATCTACTTTCTTAAAATGGATTTTATAGTTAGCAAAGGGATTGTGTTGCATCCATCCATTGTTTTGAGCAATGAGAGTCACCCGTTTAAAGAATTGAATGAACTTTGCTGTTGTATTAGGACTACAACATGCTTGTGTTCTCAGATAGACTTCAAAATCGCAGATAAATTGATACTTTATCTCTTTTACATTGATATCAGAAATATTATACTTGAATTTCATAAATTCAGATATCCTTGTATAAGTCACTTTATATTTTTGCAAGGTTGCTTTTGCCTTAGTAATATTTACCAAAGCTTCTATATCTTTTATCAAGTCTCTAAACAAAACGAGCAGCATTGTATTATCGGTTGATATGCCCAGATAAGAATTCTTTAATTTTTCAGCAGTCACATAATTGTCTTTCTCGAATATCTCCCGATACATATTGTGTAAGATAGTACGACAAGCGTCAAGGGTTTGATTCACTTCTATGGCTTCTCTCGATTTGCTTCTGGCTTTGTGATTCTCCATATCCCAAAGCTCGGCTCTGATGTCTTTGTGGATATTAAAACTTACAGCCTCACCCGCAATAGTTATCCTGCAAAAGATAGGGGTGAACGAATCCTTCCTCATTTTGTCCTTTCTTAGGTAGAAAGTGATGGCAAACGTGCTTTTTGATGTTCTCATAATTCCTCTTTTTAAAGCATTAAAATTAGTTCTAATCAATTGTTTTTGAGGAAAATAAGTACTGCCAATATTGGACTGCAAACTACCAATTTGCGACACATCAAGGGTGAACGAATAAAATTGCAGGGGTGAACACTTTGGCAACGAAATGTTGTCTTAAAGTGGCTTTTCTATGTCTTTGGGAGGAAAGGTGAATACATAAAAAAAATCCTACAATATGTTGATATTGTAGGATTTATCCAAGCTTTGTCGCTTTTTATCTTTTCTTAAAGCGGAAGCGGGGGGATTCGAACCCCCGGTACAGTTACCCGTACGTCAGTTTAGCAAACTGGTGGTTTCAGCCACTCACCCACACTTCCTGAAACCACAATCGGCTTTTCGCTAATTGCGATGCAAATATAGTTGTTTGTTTTGATTATACAAACAGTTTCCTGACTTAAATAGCATTTTCTTTAATCAAATACTCTGCTATCTGAACTGCATTTAATGCTGCGCCTTTCTTGATCTGATCGGCTACTACCCAGAATGTCAAACCATTCTTATTGGCTATATCTTGGCGTATACGTCCAACATACACAGGGTCTTGTCCTGCAACAAACAATGGCATCGGATATTCTTTTTGTGCGGGATTGTCTTGCAACACAATTCCTTCAGCTTTAGAGAATGCCTCACGGGCTTCTTCCGGCGACACAGGTCTTTCGGTCTCTACCCAGATAGCCTCAGAATGAGAACGAAGTACAGGAACACGGATACATGTTGCACTCACTTCTATATCAGAGTGCATAATCTTACGTGTTTCGTTGTACATCTTCAACTCTTCTTTTGTATATCCATTATCTGTAAACACGTCAATGTGAGGAATCACATTATACGCAAGCTGGTAAGCAAACTTCTCTACAGCCACATCATTGTTAAATGCAATTTGCTTAAATTGATTGATCAACTCTTCCATAGCCGCAGCTCCTGCTCCTGATGCTGCCTGATAAGTTGCTACATGTGCTCTTTTAATATGAGATATTTTTTCTATCACATTCATAGCCACTACCATCTGTATCGTTGAGCAGTTTGGATTTGCGATTATCCCCTTAGGACGAACTTTTCCATCCTCTCCATTTACTTCGGGTACAACAAGAGGTACATCCTTATCCATACGGAAAGCACTTGAGTTGTCTATCATGATTGCTCCATGCTTGGTAATTGTTTCAGCATATTCGATAGAAACACTTCCTCCAGCGGATGTAAAAGCAATATCTATATCTTTAAAATCGTCATTGTGCTTCAGCTCCTTCACCGTATACTGTTTATCACGAAACGTATAGACATTGCCTGCGCTTCTGGCAGAACCGAATAATACTAATTCCTTTATCGGGAAATTTCGTTCGTCAAGAACTCTTAAAAACTCCTGACCTACAGCACCACTTGTGCCAACAATAGCGATTCTCATTTTTTTATTGGTATAGAGTAAATTATTTAATATAAAACAGGTTGCAAATATAACGATTTACTATCAATTATGTATTCTTTGTGTTTTTTTGTTACCCTAAGTAAACTACAAATTAAACAAAAAAAACTATAGCGCTTGTATTTCTTGATTTCTTGCCTGTATTTCCATTTGCGGTATACCCACTTGCAATTGTTCGACTTCCTTTTCAAGACTATAGATATCAGAAGACATTCTCCGCTTTTCATCCTGAGATGCAGTATTATAATCTGCACGCAGTTTTTCCAACTTTTCGGATAGTCCTTTTAGTTCCGATTTCATCTCTACTACCTTCGAATATGTACTCTGAGCTGTTCTATTTTTGAAATCTGACATTTTATAATACGTCTTGTTATCATTAATAACGAATTCAAAATCATGAGTCACCTCTACTTTCACAACAGCTTCTTGACGAGCCAACGCAATCAGATTTTTGTAATTATTATTTTTTTGCCATGTACTCTTTATCGAAGATATTTTAGCTCTACCTGCCAGATAGCTTTCATCCTCGCTCTGGATGGTTTTCACGACTTTATTCGGAACAAATGTATATATGCAAACTTTCCCTTTAGGCATATATCTATCGGAGGCAAACCAGCCAATGCCCTTTTCTTCGTCCACAGCCATCATATAGTCATTAAACAACGAATTGAATGGCATATTCAGACGTTCAGGGGCAAGATAGGTATCTGTATTCATATTGTAGCGAGAGACAAACAAATCATACCCTCCGAGTGTGTCTTCATCTTTTGCTGCAAAATAAATTGTCACTCCATCTGCCATTACGTACGGATAGTTTATATCACCGGAAAGACCAAAATTGTTTGCTGAAAGTTTCTTTTCATTACCAAAATCATCGAACAACTTTTCTTTAGAGTAAAGGCAGAACACATTATCTTTATCGGGCTTGGCATAATACATTTTAGTCCCTTTTTCATTCGTATATACCGTTGCATCTATATGCTTTGCTGATGCGAAAATTTTGTCAAAGGGTTCTAGTTTTC
This sequence comes from Dysgonomonas mossii, assembly GCF_004569505.1. Taxonomy (NCBI): domain Bacteria; kingdom Pseudomonadati; phylum Bacteroidota; class Bacteroidia; order Bacteroidales; family Dysgonomonadaceae; genus Dysgonomonas; species Dysgonomonas mossii. Next base: position 482,464 of record NZ_SPPK01000003.1, on the reverse strand, counting down.
CTGAGCTGAGACTCAGTTTATACGCTGAAAGAAATTTCGCCTTATCTACAATTATACTATCTATTATCTGTATATCTTCTGTGTTGGACACCATACGCCGAAGACGTGACATCACTTTTCTCTTTTCGTCTAATTTTGCTCTCGATGCTTCATCTTTCTTTTTAAGACCGACTTCGTATTTGTTGAAAGATTCTTCCGATTGTGTAAACTTATATTCTTGCCCATATAATTGCCCCAGATACAAAAAGGATTCTTGTATTCTTTTTTTAGAAGCAACGATAAGACATTCTTCCGCTTTTTTAAGATCCCCTCCCGTTTCCAGAAGACAAACCCCATACCACTGATTTAGATTAGCATCTTCCGGCTTAGCTTTATATTCTTCCTCTAAAATGGGTAAAGCCTTTGCATATTCTCCCTGAAGATATAATTCTTTTGCTTCAGAAAGAGTTTGTGAAAATGCCACAGGAACACAAGCAAACATAATAAATAGCCAGATAAATATAGATTTCATGCCGTTCTATTCTAATTAATTATAGGTTTCAAATTTACATGAAAATATTCAAACTATCAATCTGTAAGGGAGGAATGACTTCGGCGAAAGAAATATAGCACAAAATTTTCAAGGCTTATACTCTTTTTTATACCTTTGCCTTTACGAAAAATGAAAATTATGGATTTTAGTTTACAGTCTGTTGTACCTATTTTGATTATTGCTCTCACAGTTATAACCAGCATAAAGGGCTTTAGTGACATGGCCTTTTTTGAACGCTACAAGTTTAATGTAGGGGCTATTTTGGGCAACTCGAAACAATGGGACAGGCTGCTAACATCTGCGACACTCCATGGAGACTATATGCATCTATTGTTTAATATGATGACATTGTACTTCTTCTCCGATATTATTACCTACTCTTTCGGAGTATGGATATATCTGGCTATTTACTTTTTGTCTATTATTGGCGGAGGATTACTCTCTCTTTTCATCCACAGAAAAGAATACTACTACAGTGCCATCGGTGCTTCAGGAGGGGTGGTAGGTATACTTTTTGCTGCTATAGCTGTGTATCCCACAATGCCTCTTCGCTTTTTCTTTATTCCGATAGATATCCCGGGATGGATTTTCGGGCTTGGATATCTGGCTTTTTCCATCTATGGTATGCTGAAAAAGGTTGGTAATATAGGGCACGATGCGCACATGGGCGGTGCTATTGTAGGTATTGTTGTGGCTGTCATTTACACGCCTGCAAAACTACTTAGTATGAATGCGGTCTATTTGGGTATAATGGTTTTGCCGCTGATCGTTTTAGCCTATCTTATTTGGAAAAAAAAATAAAATAACTACTTTTGATTAAACATTGAATCCTAATAAATAGTAAGATATATTAAACCTTCTTTCACATAACAAGTCTCAATAAAAACCAAACTTAGAATAACAGAAGAATAGGTAAACTACGAAAATAATAAACCAGCCATATTTGAACATCAAAGTAACTTTGTTGTTATAAATCTAAATAATATAATCCTAAAATATAAGATGATGAGCAGTGATAAAGATCTGATACAGTATGACGAAGATGATGCTGTAAAGTATATACAGAACTATCTTCCGCAAGAAATGAAAGGAAAATACTCGAGTGACGAAATCAACTATATTATTGATATCGTTTACGAATTCTATGAAGAAAAAGGCTACATGGACGAAGATGCCGATGAGAACGTAATTGTAGACATCGATGAAGATGAAATTGTATCTTATGTATTGAAGAATACGAAAAAAGACAAAATAAATAACTTCTCAGCTGAAGATATCGCATTCATTATACAGGGCGAGATTGCATATTGTGAATCACTAGGGATATTCGAATAAAACGAAGATAATCACACAAATTTTAATTATTAAAAGAATAAATTTATGAAACATTTTTCATTCGTAGCAGCTATTGTTTTGAGCTGCGCATTACTATTATCTAGCTGTGGAGCCAGCAATACTGTAAAAGGTGGAGGTATCGGTGCAGGTGCAGGTGGTGCATTGGGCGCAGGTATTGGTGCTATTATAGGCGGCGGTAAAGGTGCTGCATGGGGTGCAGGTATAGGCGCTGTAGTTGGTGGTTCGGCCGGAGCTATCATTGGCAACAAAATGGACAAACAAAAGAAAGAATTGGAGCAGATCAACGGAGCTCAGGTGGAATCTATCAACGATGGACAAGCTATCAAAGTTACGTTTGAATCAGGAATTCTATTTGCAACAAATTCAAGTACATTAAGTTCTGCTTCACAAAGCGCACTAAGCAACTTCGCTGCTTCATTAAATAATAATCCTGATACTGATGTTCAAATATACGGACACACAGATAATACAGGTTCTGACGCTATAAACAATCCTTTGTCTGAAAAACGTGCACAAGCTGTTTATAATTTCCTTCAAACGAAAGGTGTTTCAGGAAAACGTATGGTATCTCAAGGATTTGGATCTACACAACCTGTTGCCGACAACAGTTCTGTTGCAGGTAGAGCTCAAAACCGTCGTGTAGAAGTTTACATCCTTCCTAACGAAAAGATGCTAAAAGACGCTCAACAGGGTAAATAATCTTACACATAGAGTTTAGCTCGGTAAGCTTAACAAAAAATGAAAGGGGAGAGAAACATAATGTTTCTCTCCCCTTTCTAACTATATAAAAGAATAATTAATTATTCTACGGCATCAAAATCTACTACAGTCTTTCTGGTTGCAGCAATCCTGTCAAAATCTTCCTTTGTACCAACAACTAATTTTTCAAATTCACGTTGTCCTGTACCGGCAGGTAATAAGTGACCACAGATCACATTCTCCTTCAATCCTTCCAGTCTATCTACCTTAGCGTTTATAGCAGCGTCGTTAAGTACTTTTGTTGTTTCCTGGAACGAAGCGGCAGACATAAAGCTTTGAGTCTGGAGAGCAGCACGGGTAATACCTTGAAGTATCTGGTTAGCTGTTGCAGGAACTGCGTCACGCACTTCTACCGGACGAAGGTCTCTACGTTTCAGCATAGAGTTTTCGTCTCTCAGCTTACGTGCAGTAACAATCTGTCCCGGTTCGAATGTTGAAGAATCTCCGGCGTCAACAATAACTTTCTTACCCCAGATTCTGTCATTCTCTTCCATTACTTCATATTTGTCGATAACCTGCTGTTCTAGGAAACGAGTATCTCCCGGATCGATAACTTCTACCTTGCGCATCATCTGACGAACAATCACCTCGAAGTGCTTGTCGTTGATCTTCACACCCTGTAGACGGTATACATCCTGTACTTCGTTTACAATATATTCCTGAACGGCTGTAGGTCCCATAATAGCCAATATATCAGAAGGAGTTGTAGCTCCGTCAGACAGTGGCATACCGGCTCTCACAAAGTCATTTTCTTGAACAAGAATTTGTTTGGATAGAGGCACCAGATATTTCTTAACTTCATCAAGTTTAGAAGTTACTATAATTTCTCTATTACCACGTTTGATCTTACCGAATGAAACCTCACCATCGATTTCCGACACTACTGCAGGATTAGATGGGTTACGTGCTTCGAACAACTCAGTTACACGAGGAAGACCTCCGGTGATATCACCAGCCTTACCTACTGCACGAGGTATCTTAACAAGTACATCTCCGGCTTTGATTGCATCATTATCATCTTTCACAAGGTGAGCACCTAATGGTAAACTATAAGTTTTGATAGTTCTACCCTGCTCATCCAAGACATGAGCTTCAGGAGCTTTAGTCTTATCGCGAGATTCGATAATGATCTTTTCTTTCAGACCGGTTTGTTCATCCGATTCAACTTTAAACGTAACACCTTCTATTACATTCTCGAATTTGATACGTCCTGTAGCTTCAGATATAATAACGGCATTAAATGGATCCCAATCACAGATCAGATCATCTTTTTTCACCTTAGCCCCATCCTTAAAGTACAATTTAGAACCATAAGGAATATTATGAGTAAGGAGTACGATTTTAGTGTTAGGATCAACCAAACGAAGCTCTACCAATCGGCTAACTACAATCTGAGTTTTCTTGCCTGATTCGTCAAGAATATCTACTGTACGAAGATCATCTATTTCTAATATACCATCGTATTTAGCAACAACGCTACTTTCGGTAGCAATATTAGATGCGATACCCCCAACGTGGAATGTACGTAGTGTCAACTGTGTTCCCGGCTCACCGATAGACTGTGCGGCAATAACACCTACAGCCTCACCTCGCTGAACCATACGGCCTGTTGCAAGGTTACGTCCATAGCATTTACCACAAACACCCTTCTTCGATTCGCAAGTAAGAACCGAACGGATCTCTACGCTCTCGATAGGAGAATTTTGTATAATAGTAGCTGCATCTTCTTTGATTTCCTCTCCCGACTTAACAATGATTTCTCCTGTCATCGGATGTTGGATATCATGAACAGATACACGACCTAAGATACGTTCATATAAAGAAGCAACAACTTCTTCATTGTTTTTAAGCTCTGAACAAACAAGACCACGCAATGTACCACAGTCTTCTTCGTTAATGATCACATCTTGTGATACGTCAACAAGACGACGAGTCAAATATCCGGCATCGGCAGTCTTCAAAGCCGTATCGGCAAGACCCTTACGCGCACCGTGGGTAGAGATAAAGTACTCTAACACCGACAATCCTTCTTTAAAGTTCGACAAGATCGGATTCTCAATAATCTGAGCTCCTTCTGCCCCACTCTTTTGAGGTTTCGCCATCAATCCACGCATACCTGACAACTGACGAATCTGCTCTTTCGATCCACGGGCTCCTGAATCCAACATCATATATACGGCGTTGAATCCCTGATCGTCTTCCGAAAGCTGTTTCATCAAGATGTTAGACAATCTTGAGTTGACGTGTGTCCATATATCAATAATCTGGTTGTAACGTTCGTTGTAGGTAATGAATCCCATGTTATAGTTATTCAATATCTGCTCTACTTCGTCATAACCTTGTTGTACTAATGTATCTTTTTCTTCAGGAATGATTACATCTTCGAGGTTGAACGACAAACCTCCACGGAATGCCATTGTATAACCTAAATCTTTAATGTCGTCAAGGAACTGTGCTGTTTTAGCAACCCCACAGGCTTTGATTACATTACCGATGATATCACGTAATGATTTCTTAGAAAGCACTTCATTGATGAATCCTACTTCTACAGGAGTTTTCTCATTAACAAGAACACGTCCGACAGTAGTTTCACGCATCAATTTCTTTATTTCACCATTTTCGTCAAGGTCATTCACATATACTTTTATCAAAGCATGTATATCAACCTTACCCTCATTGTATGCAATAATAGCTTCCTCAGGGCCATAGAATATAAGTCCTTCGCCAAGAGCACCCTTACGGATTTTTGTGATATAATATAGTCCAAGAACCATGTCCTGAGAAGGTACGGTAATAGGAGCTCCATTTGCTGGGTTCAGGATGTTATGAGATGCAAGCATCAACATCTGTGCCTCAAGGATAGCTTCATTACCTAATGGTAAGTGAACAGCCATCTGGTCACCGTCGAAGTCGGCATTGAACGCCGTACATGCTAACGGGTGCAACTGGATCGCTTTACCACCAATCATCTTAGGCTGGAATGCCTGGATACCAAGACGGTGAAGAGTAGGAGCACGGTTGAGCATAACCGGATGTCCTTTCATCACATGTTCCAAGATATCCCATACCACAGGCTCTTTACGATCTACGATCTTCTTAGCCGATTTTACTGTCTTTACGATACCACGCTCGATCAGCTTACGTATAATAAATGGTTTGTACAGCTCAGCTGCCATATCCTGAGGAATACCACATTCGTGCATCTTCAATTCGGGCCCAACGACAATTACCGAACGAGCTGAATAGTCGACACGCTTACCCAACAAGTTTTGACGGAAACGACCTTGTTTACCTTTCAAACTGTCGGATAGTGATTTCAATGGACGATTGGCATCAGTCTTAACTGCACTTGACTTACGTGAGTTGTCAAACAATGAATCGACAGCTTCCTGAAGCATACGTTTTTCGTTACGTAAAATAACTTCGGGAGCTTTGATATCAATAAGTCTTTTCAGACGATTGTTACGTATAATTACACGACGATACAAGTCATTCAGGTCGGATGTAGCAAAACGACCTCCATCTAATGGAACCAACGGACGAAGCTCTGGCGGAATTACCGGAACAATTTTTACAATCATCCACTCCGGTTTATTCTTACCTTTCGATCCACGGAACGCTTCAACAACCTGAAGTTGTTTCAATGCCTCGTTCTTACGTTGTTGAGATGTATCTGTGCTTGCCTTATGGCGCAGAGTATTAGCTAATGAATCGAGGTTGATACGAGACAAAAGGTCGTAAACAGCCTCAGCCCCCATTTTAGCAATAAACTTGTTCGGATCGGTATCGTCCAACAGTTGATTTTCTTTTGGAAGCTTATCCAGAATATTCAAATATTCTTCTTCTGTAAGAAGGTCTTTATCTGCTATTCCTTCTTCTACTGCTGCACCGGACTGAATCACAACATAACGTTCGTAGTAGATGATAGAATCCAGTTTCTTGGTAGGTATACCTAAAAGATAACCCATTTTGTTTGGCAGCGAACGGAAATACCAGATATGAGCCACAGGAACAACAAGGTGGATATGTCCTGTACGTTCGCGACGAACTTTCTTCTCTGTAACTTCAACACCGCATCGGTCACAAACGATACCCTTATAACGGATTCTTTTGTATTTACCGCAATGACATTCGTAATCCTTTACTGGTCCGAATATACGTTCGCAGAAAAGCCCGTCACGTTCAGGTTTGTAAGTACGATAGTTGATTGTTTCAGGTTTCAAAACTTCACCGCTTGATGCTTCCAGAATTTCTTCAGGAGATGCAAGGCTCACAGTTATTTTTGAAAAGCTACTCTTTACTTTATTTTCTTTTCTAAAAGCCATATACTTTTTTCTTTTAAAAGCTGTAGCTATTAGCCATTAGCCGATAGCTGTTTGTTAGAGTATTTAGAATCCGTCGGCTATCAGCTTAGTTAAAGCCGAAAGCCAACGGATAATATGATATTAATCGAGAGAGACACTCAATCCCAAACCACGCATTTCGTGAAGAAGTACGTTTAATGATTCAGGAATACCCGGCTGCGGCATAGGTTCACCTTTTACAATCGCTTCATAAGCTTTTGAACGCCCTATAACGTCATCCGATTTGATTGTCAGAATTTCTCTAAGAATGTGAGCTGCACCGAATGCTTCCAGTGCCCAAACCTCCATTTCTCCGAAACGCTGACCCCCAAATTGAGCCTTACCTCCAAGAGGCTGTTGGGTAATAAGTGAGTATGGTCCGATAGAACGGGCATGCATCTTATCTTCAACCATGTGACCGAGTTTAAGCATATAAATTATACCTACGGTAGCATGTTGGTCAAATTGAATACCTGTTCCTCCATCAATAAGACGGACTTTACCATAACGTGGTACTCCAGCTTTATCTGTCCATTCGTTCAAATCGTCAAGGCTAGCACCATCAAAGATTGGTGTAGCAAACTTAACTCCCAGCTCTTTACCGGCCCAACCCAATACAGTTTCGAAGATCTGACCAAGGTTCATACGAGAAGGCACCCCTAACGGGTTCAACACGATATCAACCGGCGTTCCATCCGGTAAGAACGGCATATCTTCCTGACGAACGATACGCGACACGATACCTTTATTACCGTGACGACCTGCCATCTTATCTCCAACCTGTATCTTACGTTTCTTAGCCACATAAACTTTAGCTATCTGAACTATTCCCGAAGGTAGTTCATCACCTATAGTGAGGTCGAAACGCTTACGTTTAAGCTCAGCATCAAGCTCTTTATATTTATGTAGGTAGTTTACGATAACATCTCTGATAAGCGCATTTTTGTGCTCATCCGATGTCCAGTTACTTACCTGTATTGATTCGTAATCGATACCATCCAAAGCACTCTTCGTAAACTTAGAGCCTTTACCGATAATATCAACATTCAAATAATCTTTAACACCCTGTGATGGTTTGCCTTCGGTCAATACTAATAGCTTATCTACTAATATTCCTTTCAGTTTTGCCATCTTTTCTTCATACTCTTCATCTAGTTTAGGAAGTAAAGCTTTGCTCGAAAGTTTAGTCTTACCCTTTTTAGATGCTTTAGAGAACAAGTTTGTTGATACAACAACACCCTTCAATGAAGGAGATGCTTTCAAAGATGCATCTTTCACATCACCGGCTTTGTCTCCAAAGATTGCACGAAGCAGCTTTTCTTCAGGAGAAGGATCAGATTCACCCTTCGGCGTAATCTTACCGATCAGGATATCTCCCGGACTAACACGAGCTCCTACACGGATAATACCCCTCTCATCCAAGTCTTTAGTAGCATCTTCACTTACGTTCGGAATATCGGATGTCAATTCTTCAACACCACGTTTTGTATCACGAACCTCAAGTGCAAACTCTTCTACATGGACAGATGTAAAGATATCTTCGCGAACAACACGTTCGTTCAGAACGATCGCATCCTCAAAGTTGTATCCTTTCCAAGGCATGAAGGCAACCTTCAGATTCTTACCGATAGCCAATTCGCCTTTTTCAGTTGAATAACCTTCTGTTAGTATCTGATTCAACACAACCCTGTCGCCTTTTCTACAGATAGGACGAAGGTCGATTGTTGTATTTTGGTTTGTCTTACGGAACTTAGGAATAGAATATGTTTTAATCGCATCGTCAAAAGCCACAAAGTCTTCGTCTGCTGTACGATCGTATTTAATTTTAATGGTATCGGCATCTACAAAGACAACTTCACCTGCACCTTCTGCAACAATCTGAGTACGAGAGTCACGAATAAGCTGACCTTCGATACCGGTTCCTACGATAGGAGATTCGGTACGCATCAAAGGAACAGCCTGACGCATCATGTTCGATCCCATCAGCGCACGGTTGGCATCATCATGCTCCAAGAATGGAATCAACGATGCTGCAATAGAAGCGATCTGAGTTGGAGATACATCCATCAACTCTACTTCTGATGGCTCAATAACAGGATAGTCTGCATCTTGACGAGCTTTTACACGCATATTGATAAATGATCCGTCATCATTCAACGGAGCATTACCTTGAGCGATAAGCCTGTCTTCTTCCTCTTCGGCTGCAAGATATACGATACCTTCAGACGATAAGTCGACTTTGCTATCTGCTACTTTACGATATGGTGTTTCAATAAAACCAAGGTCGTTGATCTTTGCATAAACACAAAGAGAAGATATCAAACCAATGTTTGGACCCTCAGGTGTTTCGATCGGACAAAGACGACCATAGTGTGTATAGTGAACGTCACGCACCTCAAAACCGGCTCTTTCGCGAGAAAGACCACCTGGTCCAAGGGCAGACATACGACGCTTGTGAGTAATTTCAGCCAATGGATTGGTTTGATCCATGAACTGAGACAACGCATTTGTACCGAAGAATGTATTTACGACAGAAGAAATTGTTTTAGCATTGATCAAATCAATCGGCGTAAACACTTCATTATCGCGAACGTTCATTCTTTCACGGATGATACGTGCCATACGGTTAAGACCAACTCCAAACTGATTGAAAAGCTGTTCTCCTACAGTACGTACACGACGGTTGCTCAAGTGGTCGATATCGTCAACGATGGCTTTTGAGTTGATCAACTCGATAAGATATTTGATGATCTCAATAATATCTTCCTTCGTTAAAACACGAATATCTGTACTAGTAGAAAGTCCCAGTTTCTTATTCAGCCTGTAACGTCCTACTTCTCCCAAATCGTAACGTTTTTCGGAAAAGAAAAGGTTATTAATAACCTCACGAGCACTTGCATCATCAGCAGGCTCTGCGCTACGCAATTGTCTGTAGATATGACGAACGGCGTCTATTTCCGAGTTACTTGGGTCTTTTTGTAATGTATTGTATATAATTGCAAAGTCAGAAATATTCTGAGACTCTTTATGCAATAATATAGAAGATACACCCGAATCGAGTATCAAATCCAGATGATCTTTTTCCAGAATAGTTTCACGTTCAAGAATAACTTCGTTACGTTCGATAGATGTTACCTCACCGGTATCCTCATCCACGAAGTCTTCCATCCAGGTTCTAAGAATTCTGGCAGCAAGTTTACGGCCTGCTATCTTTTTTATATTTTGTTTATTAACTTTTACCTCTTCTGCCAGATCGAATATTTCGAGGATATTTCTATCACTCTCAAAACCGATAGCACGAAGGAGCGTAGTTACAGGTAATTTCTTTTTACGGTCAATATATGCATACATGACATTATTGATGTCTGTAGCAAATTCAATCCATGAACCTTTGAAAGGAATGATACGTGCCGAATACAATTTAGTACCATTAGCATGCATTGTTTGTCCGAAAAATACGCCCGGTGAACGGTGCAACTGCGAAACAACAACACGCTCGGCACCATTGATCACGAATGTACCTTTTTCGGTCATGTATGGTATCAACCCCAAATAAACATCCTGAATAACCGTGTCAAAGTCTTCATGATCGGGGTCGGTACAATAAAGTTTAAGTTTTGCTTTTAGAGGAACACTATACGTCAATCCTCTGTCGATACACTCTTCGATTGTGTAACGCGGCGGATCGATAAAGTAGTCCAAAAATTCTAATACAAAATTGTTTCGTGTATCAGCTATAGGAAAGTTTTCTGCAAAAACTTTGTATAGACCTTCTTTCTTCCTCTTTTCGGGAGGAGTATCAAGTTGTAAAAAGTCGCGGAATGACTTTAGCTGCACTTCAAGAAAATCCGGATAAGGTAGCGGATTTTTGATTGAAGCGAAATTGACTCTTTGATTTGTATTTATTGAAGACATGGAATATCCAGTTTTGATGAACTTATTATTTTTGACGTAAAAAGGTTAAGAACCTTCACAACGAAGGTTCCTAACCAAAGTATCCTTTGACAGGACTGTTTTTACTTAAGTTCAACTTCAGCTCCTGATTCTTCTAATTGTTTTTTCAATGCTTCTGCTTCATCTTTAGTTACTCCTTTTTTAAGTTCACCAGGAGCAGCATCAACTAGATCTTTAGCTTCTTTCAAACCAAGTCCTGTTAGTTCTTTAACAGCTTTAACAACTTGCAATTTGTTTGCACCTGCTGATTTCAAGATTACATCGAAAGATGTTTTTTCTTCTACAGCTTCTGCAGCTGGACCTGCAGCCGGACCTGCAACTGCAACAGCAGCAGCGGCTGGTTCAATACCATATTCAGTTTTTAGAATTTCAGCTAGTTCGCTAACTTCTTTCACTGTCAAATTTACTAGTTGTTCTGCAATAGCTTTGATATCTGCCATTTTTGTATAAATTAAAATTGTTATTATTCTTTTTTAAATGAATTATCGTTTCGATAATGTTTCTAATACACCATGAATGGTATTACCACCCGATTGAAGGGCTGAGATAACATTCTTGGCTGGAGATTGAAGCAACATGATAACATCGCCGATAAGTTCGTTCTTGCTCTTGATGTTTTCTAATGCGCTCAAATTTTCCGCACCTATGTAGAAGCTTTCTTGCACATAAGCAGCCTTAAGCGAAGGAATTCCTTCTTTCTTGTACTTAGCGATCAGTTTAGCCGGTGCATTAGCTGAATTGGAAAACATCACTGCAGTGTTTCCTTTCAAAACTGAATGTAGTTCCGAATAGTCACCTTCAAGTGTATCCAATGCTTTCTGCAACAGGGTATTCTTTACGACCATTAATTTAATTTCTTGCTTTGCGCACTCTCTTCTCAATTCGCTGGTTTTAGTCGAATTAAGAGTAGCAATATCAGCAAGATAGAAATTGTCGTAACCTTTGATTGTTGCCGCTATAGTTTCTATGATAGTACTTTTATCTTCCTTTCTCATAATGTTTCAGTCAATTTTGATTAATTTTCTACTGATTTAGGGTCAATTTTTACACCCGGACTCATAGTACTTGAAAGACAAACACTTTTCACATAAGTTCCTTTAGCTGCAGTAGGTTTCAGTTTGATAAGCGTAGAAATAAATTCTCTTGCATTATCTCTGATCTGATCTGAAGTAAAAGATACTTTACCTATAGAAGCATGAACGATACCTGCTTTATCAACTTTAAAGTCGATTTTACCTGATTTTACTTCAGTTACAGCTTTAGCAACGTCCACAGTCACAGTTCCGCTCTTAGGGTTAGGCATTAGACCACGAGGTCCAAGTACACGCCCCAAAGCTCCAACTTTACCCATGATAGCAGGCTGAGTGATGATAACATCAATATCAGTCCAACCACCTTTTATCTTTTCGATATATTCATCCAAACCTACATAGTCTGCACCAGCTTCTTTAGCTGCAGCTTCTGCATCCGGAGAACATAATACCAAAACTCTTACTTGTTTTCCTGTTCCATGAGGAAGAGATACTACACCTCTCACCATCTGGTTAGCTTTACGTGGGTCTACACCTAAGCGTACATCCAAATCGACAGATGAGTCGAATTTTGTAGTTGTTATCTCTTTTACAAGAGCTGATGCTTCAGTCAGTGTATATAATTTCCCTGCTTCAATTTTGCTGAAAGCTAACTTCTGATTTTTTGTAAGTTTACCCATTATCAATTGAAGTTTAATTATTTAACATCAGGGAAAGCCCCTTTTACAGTAATACCCATACTTCTTGCTGTACCAGCAACCATCTTCATGGCAGACTCTACGGTAAAACAGTTCAGGTCAACCATTTTATCTTCAGCGATAGCTTGTACTTGATCCCAAGTAATTTCTGCTACCTTCTTACGATTTGGTTCTGCTGATCCACTCTTTGTTTTAGCGGCTTCAAGTAACTGAATTGCCACAGGTGGTTGTTTTACAATAAAATCAAAAGACTTATCAACATAGTAAGTAATTACCACTGGTAATATTTTACCTGCCTTGTCTTGAGTTCTGGCATTAAATTGCTTACAGAAATCCATGATATTGATACCTTTAGAACCTAAAGCAGGCCCTACCGGAGGAGATGGATTTGCTGCACCGCCTTTAATCTGTAACTTTAATTGTCCAGCAATTTCTTTAGCCATTTTTGTTTTTAATTTTTAGTTTTGTTAAAACTTAAATAGAACATCCAGAGTGCGTAACCAGTCCTTATTGCTCTTTTTCAACTTGCATGTAATTCAATTCTAGAGGAGTTTTCCTTCCAAATATCTTTACCATCACCTTGAGTTTCTTTTTCTCAGCGTTCACCTCTTCAATAATACCAGAAAAACCAGAGAAAGGACCATTTGTTACTTTCACGTTTTCTCCAACAAAATATTGAATATCCAAGCCTACTTCCTGCTCATCCAGTTCGTCCATTGTACCTAATATCCGATTTACTTCGGATTGGCTCAGCGGTTGTGGATTAGTAGTATTCGGTAAAAAACCTGCAACGAAATTAATGTTACGAAGTTCATGGATCACTTCACCTACAAGTGCAGCCTCAATCAATATGTAGCCGGGAAGATAAGCTCTTTCTTTGAGAACCTTCTTTCCGTTACGCATAATATAAGTTTTCTCTGTAGGAATAAGAACTTGAGAAATATACTTCCCTAAGTCAGTTTTCTTTATCTCTGATTCAAGATATTCTTTGACTTTATTTTCTTTTCCACTAACAGCACGCAGAACGTACCATTTCTTTTCGATTTCAGTCATAGTTTTTTGACAAGATAAAGATTACAACAGACCATAAAGCAACTTAACCGCTCTATCAAACACCGAATCAACACCCCACACAACCAATGCCATAATAATGGAAGCGATCATGACAATAACTGCACTGCTGGTCAATTCCGGACGAGAGGGCCAAGAAACCTTATATACAAGTTCGTTATAAGAATCTTTAAAATAGTTAATTATTTTTTTCATCACTCCTGTTTGAGTTTAGCACGGGCGGAGAGATTCGAACTCCCGACATTTGGTTTTGGAGACCAACGCTCTACCACTGAACTACGCCCGTATATTAAAGTCGGTTATATTACAAACCGACTTTAGGTTTTATAGAAATTATTAAGATAAAATTTCTGTAATCTGACCAGCACCTACTGTACGTCCACCTTCACGGATAGCGAAACGAAGACCTACGTTACAAGCAACTGGGTAAATCAATTCTACTGTGATTGTTACGTTATCACCAGGCATTACCATGTCTGTTCCTTCAGGAAGAGTGATTTCACCTGTAACGTCCAATGTACGTAGATAGAACTGAGGACGATATTTGTTGTGGAATGGAGTGTGACGTCCACCTTCTTCTTTTTTCAAGATATAAACCTCAGCTTTGATTCTTGTGTGAGGAGTGATTTTACCTGGGTGGGTAATAACCATACCACGTTTGATTTCTTCTTTATCGATACCACGAAGTAGAAGACCTACGTTGTCACCAGCTTGTCCGTCGTCAAGAATCTTACGGAACATTTCTACTCCTGTTACAACTGATTTTTTAGCTTCAGCTCCAAGACCGATAATTTGAACTTCTTCACCAGTTTTGATCTTACCAGTTTCGATACGACCTGTTGCTACAGTACCACGACCTGTGATAGAGAACACGTCTTCAACCGGCATCAAGAATGGTTTATCAACATCACGTGGAGGAAGTGGAATCCAAGTATCAACAGCATTCATAAGCTCCATTACTTGGCTAACCCAAGGTTCAACACCGTTCAAAGCACCAAGTGCAGATCCACGGATAACTGGAGTATTATCTCCGTCGAATTCGTAGAATGAAAGAAGTTCTCTCATTTCAAGTTCTACCAATTCTAGCATTTCTTCGTCATCAACGATATCACATTTGTTCATGAAAACAACCAATCTTGGTACGTTTACCTGACGTGCAAGAAGGATGTGCTCACGAGTTTGAGGCATAGGACCATCAGTAGCAGCTACAACGATGATAGCACCGTCCATCTGAGCAGCACCAGTAACCATGTTCTTTACGTAGTCGGCGTGTCCTGGACAGTCAACGTGAGCATAGTGACGATTAGCTGTTTCGTATTCTACGTGAGAGGTATTGATTGTAATACCACGTTCTTTTTCTTCAGGAGCGTTATCGATAGAGTCGAATGAGCGTGCTTGAGAAAGACCTTTGTCAGCCAATACTTTAGTGATAGCAGCAGTCAAAGTAGTTTTACCGTGGTCAACGTGACCGATTGTACCGATATTTACGTGCGGTTTCGCCCGGTTAAAATGTTCTTTTGCCATAATTAATCTTCTATTATTTAGTTAAATGTATATATTTAATTCAATTTTGAATCTTGTATCCCCGTTAGAGCCCATGACGGGATTTGAACCCGTGACCTCTTCCTTACCAAGGAAGTGCTCTACCACTGAGCTACATTGGCTTAAATCTCAAAATCTTGCTTCAAATTAAACAATTCTCCGTACTTAAAAACAAGAGATATTATTATTAAAGCAAAAGTAATGGAAATTAAAGTGAAGAAATATCCAAATCTATTGATTCATAGCTTTTTCAAAACTTCTTTTTCCTTATAGCTTGAGCCTCTTGTCGGATTCGAACCAACGACCCCGAGATTACAAATCACGTGCTCTGGCCAACTGAGCTAAAGAGGCTAAAAGTCTAATAATTATCGCCATCTCGCTTTTTACACAGCGAAACGGCGACAAAATTAGATATTTTTTTTTAGAATCGCAACACTTTATAGATTTATTTTCCCTTGTGTTTTCTTTTGATTGTCTATTTAGCTTCAACTAGCTTAGTGCCAATTTCATGAACATTGCTATTTTATTTAGCCTGAGCCTTCTCTTTTACCTTAAGCACTTGCTTTTCCAAAGCTTCTATACTCTGAGCAACAGCCTCCTCAAAGCTATCGGCAGTCTTATTGGCAAACAACTCTCCATTTTTTATATTCAATTTAACCGAAGCCTCTTTATTATTGGCTACTTCCGGCTTCACGACTTTCAATATAACTTCTGCATCTACAATCTGATCTGTAAATTTATCCAATTTTGATATTTTTTTCTCAATAAACTCTTTCAGTTGTACTGACGCATCAAAGTGCACCGATTGAATTACAATATTCATAACTAATCCTCCTTTACTTTTTAAGCTCTTGGGTGAGCTTTGTTATAAATTCTCTTTAATTCTTCAAACGAAGTATGTGTGTATATTTCTGTAGCAGCCAAGCTTGCATGACCAAGCAACTCCTTTACTGCATTAATATCCGCTCCATTATTCAGCATGCCCGTTGCAAACGAATGTCGAAGAACATGGGGACTAACCTTAGCCAGAGTTTCTATTTGCTGTAAATTAGAAGTCACAATACGATGCACTAACATCGGATAAAGCGGCTCTCCATTATTCTTAACAAATAAGTAACCTGATTGGTTTCCTACTTCTTTATTTCGCACTGTAATATATTGCTCAAGAGACTGCTTCATGCCATCACTAAAAGGAATAAGACGTTGCTTATTGCGTTTCCCTGTCACTTGTATCGTCTCAGACGAGAAATCGACATCAACATCTTTCAACCCTATCAATTCTGCCCGGCGGATTCCGGTTACGTAAAACAGCTCTATTATAATATGGTCTCGCAACGACTCGAATGAATCCCCGTAGTCTTCTTGATCCAGTACCTTCTCCATATCTGCACTATTAGCAAAAGCTGGAATTGGCCGACCAACTTTAGGGCCATTTATTTTACTTGCCGGATTTACCGTTACTTCTCCTATTTTCTGCAAATATCTGTAAAACGATTTCACTGCGCTTAGCTTACGGTTTACAGAACGGGCTGAGATTTTTCCCTCCATCATAGACACGATCCACATGCGAATAATATCTCTATCTACATGCTTTATGTCGGTATCAGAAAAATGCTCGGCAAGAAACTCTACGAACTGACTGAGGTCTTCAGAATAAGAAATCTCCGTATGTAAAGAATAGTTCTTTTCATAACGGAGATACCTGATATATTTTTCTATCAACAGCATCATTCGAGAAACATTCTATCTTGAATGACGAAGTTAATAATATTATGCGAAATTGGCAATACTTCTTTTACTCTTCCATACGGTGCATCTTCTGCACATAAACTGCATGAAGTTTGTTTGCTCTCTTCACTACAGAAGGCTTTTGGAATTCCTGACGTCTTCTAAGTTCTTTAACAACACCTGTTTTTTCGTATTTTCTTTTAAATTTCTTTAGGGCTCTTTCGATATTTTCCCCTTCTTTCAATGGAACAATAATCATAATTATTCTTTAGTTTTTATTTGTTTTCTTATTTAATTTTAAACTTTATAAGCGAAATTTCATTCGCTATCATTGCAATAATTGCATTATCGAGAGAATTCTGTTGTATAAATCAATCTTCTGAACATTGCTTCAGTAAAGCAATATCATACCACAAGTGAATATGTTTTGTTCAAAAGATCATCAAACCTCCTCTCTGTTTCGGGCTGCAAATTTATGATTTAATATCTTAACGAACAAGACTTTTTATAAAATTCTATTCTTTTTTCATCTCAATATGGGGTAGCCCATCTTCGAGATACATCTCGCTGGTTTGCCTGAAGCCGTGGCTCTCATAAAATTTTTGAAGATATTGCTGAGCAGAAATCGTAATCCGCGTCTCGCCTATAGTTGCAGATGCTATATCCAGGGCTTTCTTCATCATGTCGTGCCCATATCCGTACTTCCTATACTCCTGAGCAACAATAACCCGTCCGATACAAGCCTCTTCAAAATAATCTCCGGCCTTAAATATACGGCAATAAGCCACCAGTCTATCATCTGCATATCCGGAGAGATGCAATGCTTTTTGGTCTTTATAGTCTGTATCGAGATACGGAGCATCTTGCTCAACGACAAATATTTTGCACCGTAGATGCAAGATCTCATATAATTCGTTTATAGTAAGCTCTTCGAAACGGCTTACTTTCCATACTAATTCTTTCTTCATGCGTAATAAATCAGAAAAATCGCATAAAGATAATTTTTTATTTTTTACAACATTATACCTGTCAGTAAGATTCTCTCTGCATAAACAAGAGAACTATACTTCAATATCACTAATAGTATCACCCAGAACTTCTGCAACTTTAACCGCACTTTCGGCTATTTCTTCAACATGCTCCTCTATCACATCTTCTACAGAAGTCAAAGCTTCCGAAACATTATCGAGAATATTATCATCACCTTCTGCGGATACTTCATCGTCATTCTCAATCAGAGCATTTACGACTTTCTTTGCGATATGCAATGGTAAGTCAAGCACATCACCTCTAAGAATATGTGAGCCGGAAGACTCTTTCCCGGCTTCCGTTTTCTCTTTTTTATGTTCTAAGTCTGCCATAATCTTTCTATTTTGGGATAAATAATCAGTACAAACCAAACATAAACATTATAATTCTTATAAAAAAATAGAGGTCAAAACGTTAAGGTACAATAATTCTGAATAATACAATTATATAACAACCCGACAATCTTAATTTTAATGCAATCCAATAGTAATAGTTTTGTAACCCCTCTTACTTATTTTTGCGAATAAAAAAAGCTTATGAATGTTAGACGCTTAGGAGCAATCGATATCGGCTCCAACTCTGTACGCCTTCTTATTACAGATGTTCTCGACTATAATGGACGTGCAGTATTTAAAAAAGATTCATTAATCCGTATCCCCTTAAAATTGGGAGAGGATACATTTTCCACAGGATATATAAGTGAGCAGAAGAAAGAAAAGCTCGCCATCCTAATGCAGTCTTTCCGTGGACTAATACAAGTAAACGATGTAGAAATATGGCGTGCCTGTGCAACGTCTGCCATCAGGGAAGCCACTAACGCACAAGAAGTCTTGGAGTACGTAGTTACCAAATCGGGCATCGAAATAGATGTAATTGACAGCAAAGAAGAGGCTCGTTTTATTCTTACAAACAGAATAGACGAATTACTGGAAGAGAACAGAGTGTATATATATACGGATGTAGGTGGAGGAAACACAGAGCTCATTATTTTTTATCAGAACAAAGAGATCGCATCCGAATCGTTCAAGCTAGGCACTATTCGCTCACTGCCGCTTGAGGAAGAAAGAGCCGAATGGGACAGAATGAAAAATTGGCTGACAGAACACAGCAAAGATTATATAAAGGTATCTCTAATTGGGTCAGGAGGAAACATAAATAAACTGGATTCACTATTACGCCGTTCAGGACGCATACGCAGAGAAGAGTTAGTGAGCTTTGCGGCTAAAATGAGAAAAATGAGTTACGAAGAAAGGCTGGTGAATCTTAAAATAAACCTCAACCGAGCAGAAGTAATACTCCCTGCAATAGGGATATACCTCAAAGTAATGAAACTGGCTCGGGCATTAGTCATTGAAACACCCATAATAGGTGTCGCCGATGGCATTATCAAAGATCTGTACATGACGCACTTCTATCAACCGTCTGCCCCTGCACTTTCTATCGATAAATAAAAAACTACACCATAAACTGATGAATGGCAAACAGAGAGATATCTACCATCTGTTTGCTCGTCATTTATATTATACATAAAACTTCCGTCTGAATCTTAACCATTTATTCATAAATACTTAACAGTGTTGTCATAATGTATTTATTCTTTTGATATGAAAAAAAGAGAAAAATATGACAAACAAAAAACATCACAAAACCATTGT
The DNA here is from genome assembly GCF_004569505.1 of Dysgonomonas mossii. Classification (NCBI taxonomy): domain Bacteria; kingdom Pseudomonadati; phylum Bacteroidota; class Bacteroidia; order Bacteroidales; family Dysgonomonadaceae; genus Dysgonomonas; species Dysgonomonas mossii. The sequence continues at coordinate 462,766 of NZ_SPPK01000003.1, read as the reverse complement.
TCTTTCAGATATCCATCTGGGATCTAAATGGTCAAAAGCAAAAGAAGCTACAAGATATTTAAAAGACAACACATGTGACACTCTCATTTTATGCGGAGACATTATTGATGGGTGGCAATTGATGCGAGGAAGAAAAGCAAAGTGGAAAAAGAGACACAGCAATTTCATTAAACTACTATTGGATATACAACGTAAAACAAAGATAATCTATTTGAGAGGGAATCACGACGACTTCATGGACAGGATACTTCCTTTCAAGTTTCAGAATATAGAAATTGTAAAAGATTATATCTACAAAAGCGGAGACAAACGTTTCTATGTCCTCCACGGAGATGTATTCGACCTTGTTACATCCCGCTACAGCTGGTTATCTAAAATCGGAGATGTTGGTTACTCTCTACTGATGCTGATCAATAGATACCACAACAACAGACGAGAAAAAAAGGGTTTGCCTTATTACTCCCTGTCGCAAGAAGTGAAGAAAAAAGTAAAAGCATCTGTATCATACATTAGCGATTACGAGAAACATATTGTAGATATAGCACGCCACAAAAAGTGTGACGGGGTTATATGCGGTCACATACATCAACCCGAAAAAAGATATTATGGCGATATTCTTTATTTGAATTCGGGTGATTGGGTCGAATCTTTATCGGCTCTAACCGAAGATTATGACGGCAATTGGGAGGTTGAATATTATGTAACTGAGCCACAGGCTAACAATTCGGTATTTGAAGACAAGAAAGATATAAGATTTGCAATATGAGATATTTATTTATTGTTCAAGGAGATGGACGAGGGCACATGACTCAGGCTATAGCCTTGTCTGATATCCTTCGCCGCAATGGTCACGAGGTTGTAGAAGTTTTAGTTGGAAAAAGTAAGGTTCGGGTCATACCCGATTTTTTTTATCAGAAAATCGGAGCTAAAATAAGAACTTTCGACACCTTGTCTTTTGTATTCAAAAAAGATAAAAAACGGATTCACTTCTTAAAGACTTTGCTTTTCAACATATCGCCTAAGAGATTAAGGAAATATAAAAAAAGCATAGAAAAAATACACCGGCGTATACAGAAAAACGAACCCGATGTTATTGTCAATTTCTACGAACTGCTCACCGGGCTCACCTATTTGCGATTTAGCACCGATATCCCGATTGTAAATATCGGACATCAATACCTGCTAAAACATCCCGGCTATTTACATGGAAAAGGAGACGAACAAGGAATGATGTTCTTGAGACTGCATATGCTGCTATGTGGTGTAGGCGCAACCAAAACCTTGGCTTTATCCTTCTATCCGTTAAAAGACTATATTCCTGAACGCATTGCAGTGGTTCCGCCTCTGCTCCGATCCGAAATATTATCGCTACAGCCTACAACCGAAGACTATATTTTGGGATACATGCTTAATCATGGGTATGAAAATGAAGTAAGGGCATGGCACGAGCAAAATCCTGACGTAAAATTACATTTCTTCTGGGATAAGCAAAATGTACCGAAGGAACTAATAGTAGACGAAAATTTAACACTCCATACGATCGATGATGAAAAATTCCTTAACTTTATGAGCAGATGCTGCGGATATATTACAACAGCGGGGTTCGAATCGGTTTGTGAAGCTCTCTATCTGGGGAAAGCTATCATGATGATCCCGGCTCATATAGAACAAGAAGTAAACGCAGCTGATGTTATCTCTTTTGGAGGAGGCATTGTTGGAAACAATTTTGATATGAGCGTGTTATTAAACTATATGAAAACAAAGCAACAATCGGATGACTCTTTTCGTGAATGGGTAAATTCGGCTGAGCAGACTTTTTTAAGGCATCTAACAACACTGGCATAAATGATAAACAACAGGGATTTAAGCTGGCTAACCTTTAACGAGCGGGTACTGCAAGAAGCTCAGGACAAAAGTGTGCCTCTGATGCAGAGGCTTCGTTTTCTTGGTATCTTCTCAAACAATCAGGACGAGTATATAAAGGTAAGGATAGCCAATATTGTTCGCCTTAGTCAGATTAGAGGAAAGAGCGCACCTCTCCTTTCGGGAGGATACACTGCTAAAGAATTACTGCCCCTTATCAACAGTCAGGTCTCTGAAGGGCAAAAGAAATTTATGCAAACTTATATCGATGTTCTCTCCGAAATGGAGAAACATAATATCTATGTAGTGAATGAGAAAAAACTGAACCAGAAACAAAAACAGTTTTGCCACGAATATTTCTCGAGCGTTGTCAGCCCGCTTCTTGTACCACTTATTATTCGTAAATCTACTCAATTACCCTTTTTGCGGGACAACAATATCTACCATGCGGTTAAGATGTGCTCCGACAAAAACGATTCCAGATATGCAATTATTCAAATTCCGGTAAGTTCTTCATGCCCACGCTTTGTCGTATTGCCATCAGTAAAAGGCAGACACGATATCATATTTTTAGATGATATAATTCGTTTATGCTTGGACGAAATATTCTTTATGTTTAACTATAAAAGTATTTCGGCATATACATTCAAACTGATGCGTGATGCTCAACTCACAATAGATGACGACATTTCTAAAAGCTTGATAGAGAAGATGGAGACCGGATTACAAAATCGTCTGCACGGACAGCCTGTTCGCCTCATCTACGACAGAGAAATGCCCGAAGACTTGTTAGATATCATATCATCAAAGCTCCAGCTAAAAAGGCGGGAGGAATTAGATGCGGGAGGGCGATATCATCTTATGAGGGATTTAATGAAATTCCCTAAGGTGCGCCCCGATCTTGAAAGCAAAAGCTTGGCTCCGCTAAACCATCCGCACATAAAACCATTTTCGAGCATATTGAAAACCATTGCCCGTAAAGATGTATTACTTAATTATCCATATCATACATTCAATCACTTTATTGATTTCCTTCGGGAAGCTGCGATAGACCCTAAAGTAGAAAGTATCTACATCACTTTATATCGTGTTGCAGAACGTTCGAAAGTTATTAACGCCCTGATCAATGCAGCTAAAAACGGCAAGAGAGTAGTTGTATTAATGGAACTGCTGGCACGCTTCGATGAAGAACAAAATGTAGAATATTCGGAGATACTGCAAAAGGAGGGAGTAAAAGTCATACATGGCGTCACCGGACTAAAGGTACACAGCAAAATCGTTTTGGTAGAACGCAAAAATAAAGATTTTGCATATATCGGAACCGGCAACTTTAATGAGGCAACAGCTCAGATATATGGAGATTTCGGCTTGTTCACTTCAAATCCTCAAATAGTAGCTGATACAGCTATAGTATTCGATTTTCTGATCAATACACACAAACACTTCTCGTGCAAGCAACTGCTTGTTTCGCCTTATTATATGCGCAATCAATTCGTCAACCTCATCAAGAAAGAAATAAAAAATGCGCAGAACGGAAAACGGGCTTATATATTTGCTAAGTTTAACAGCCTTACCGATGAAGAAATGGTGAAGCTGCTTTACAAAGCAAGTCAGGCAGGAGTCGAGATACGGCTTATCGTCAGAGGTGCGTGCTGCTTACAGCCTCAGATGAAAGATCTAAGCGAGAACATACGGGTAATAAGCATTGTAGACCGCTATCTAGAACATGCACGTATAGCTATATTCCACAATGACGGAGACGAGAAAGTCTATATCATGAGTGCAGACTGGATGACACGAAATCTAGACAGAAGAATAGAGGTGGGAGTTCCTATCCTCGACAAAGAAATAAAACAAACATTGAAGAGCTTCTTTGATATACAATGGTCGGATAATGAAAAAGCAAGAGATCTCACTGTCTTTGGGTGCAACAATTATGTAAAGAGAGGAGACAATCCTCCTTGCCGCTCTCAGACAGCTTTATACGATTTTTATAAGAAATTGAATGATAAAAAATGAATACAGATATATTTGCAGCAATAGATATAGGCTCTAATGCTATTCGCCTACTTATAAACAACATTGAAGTAAACGGAATAACGCCCGACTTTAAGAAGGTAGCTTATCTCCGTGTACCTATCCGTTTGGGTGACGACGTATTTACCTCTGGAACAATAAGCAAAGATAAGGAGTGGCGACTTATACATGCAATGCAGGGTTTCTCACATATAATGAAAGCCTATGGTGTGATGAACTACAGAGCATGTGCAACCAGCGCCATGCGTGATGCTACCAATGGAGCCAATATAGTAGAAGACATACGGCGCGAAAGTGGTATAAACATAGACATTATAACCGGCAGGGAAGAAGCCGAAATTATATACGAGGCCGGAGAGTTGGACAACTTTATGGACAAAAAGAAGAACTATCTCTATGTTGACGTTGGAGGAGGCAGCACAGAAGTGATCGTATACAGCAATCAACAAAAAGTAGATTCCAATTCTTTCCAGATGGGAACTGTACGCTTACTGGTAGATGCCGTAAAAGAAGATGAAGAAAAACGATTTAAGTCTTGGCTAAAAGATATCTCTAAAGATAATAACTCATTCAGTATAATTGCATCGGGTGGAAACATAAATAAGATACACAAAGTATTGGGAAAAAGAGAACGGGAACCTATCAGCTATGACGAACTGAAGAAACTCTATGACAGTCTAAAATCGTTGAGTTATGAAGAGCGGATTCAGTCTTATAAACTTAATACTTATCGTGCTGACGTTATTGTTCCTGCTTTGAAGATATTCTTATCGATTAGTAAGATTTGTAAAGTCAATGAAATATTCGTTCCTAAGATAGGACTATCGGATGGTATTATATATCACTTATTTCATGAGCATCAAACATCTGGAATCCTTGCTAAGAAATAGTATATCTAAATAGCAATACCCTTGTCTTTAATATGGGTAGCAGCCTCTTCTTTCAAGTCTTTTACCCAGTCAAATCGCAAGTAAGGAATTACTGCTCTGGCAATGTTGATAACAGTAGGATAAGAATAGGCATTCTCACGCACATCCTCTTTAATGAGATGCTTATTTTGGTCTAATTCGACAACAAGGTTTATCACAATACTGAATACTACAAGCCATTTAGCACAACAAAACAAAGCTCCGCCCAGTCGGTTGAGAGCACTCATTTTTATGGCTTCTACAAATGACTCGAGTAGCTTTCCCGCAAAGAACAACGCCACTATAATAAGCAGAAAGGCCACAATATAAGATAATGGTCCGATAATGTGAGGGGATGCCTCGGTTAGCTTTATCAACTTGGGAGCTATAAAGCCTGACAACTGACCCGCAAAAACCGCTCCTAATATCAATCCGGCTAAAGATGCTATTTGCATAACAAGCCCCGAAAAGAACCCCTTAACAAGGGTTATCCCAATCAATATAACTACAAGCAAGTCGAACCAATTCATACAAAGTGAGGCTTATATAAAAAACAAAAGTAAGAATTATAATAATTCTTACCTTGTATATCTTTAGCAAAATGCCTTTAAAAGATCTTATTTGCTGTATTCGTCAGAGACAGTTAGTTTAGCTCTTCCTTTTGCTCTGCGTGAAGCAAGTACTCTGCGTCCGTTTGCAGTAGCCATTCTAGAGCGAAAACCATGTTTGTTTTTTCTCTTTCTGTTTGATGGTTGAAAAGTTCTTTTCATTGCTATATATTATTTTCTGTTATAATTTCAATTATCTTCCAGATATTCGGGTTGCAAAAATAGGATGTTTATTTAATATAAGCAAGTATATTAACGTTTTATTTTCTCTAAATTAATGAAACTGTATCTGTATTTATGTTTCTCATCTGTATCATGATCTTCTCGCGATAGCTCCTTCCACTCTTCCTGTTTTATTTCGGGGAAGAAGGTGTCCGCTCCTTCAAATTGATGATGAATACGGGTCAGATAAAGCCTGTCTGCAAAATCAATTGCTTTCTTGTATATAGTTCCTCCTCCAATAAAAAAGATCTCTTGTTCGCCTTTACAAAGCTCTATTGCCTCATCGATAGATGAAACCATTTCGCAACGATCGAATTGTAAATCCTTATTATTAGTTATCACAATATTCCTTCTGTTGGGCAACGCACCTTTAGGCAACGACTCAAACGTTCGACGCCCCATTACAACAGGATAACCCGCTGTGATAGCCTTAAAATGCTTCAGATCGTTCGGCAAATGGCAAAGCAGGTCATTATTTTTACCGATGGCATTTGCTTCGTCAACCACAACTACAATTGATTTTATTGTCATAATTTCTTTATCTATAATTTTAGAACCGGACTCCGTAGCCTATACGTATCAGACTATAATCCGTATACCACGCATTCTTTTTTTTATCTATCAGATTATATCTATAATCGAAATTCAAGAATCCTTTCTTACTTACGTTATACTCAATACCTGCACCAAAATTTAAACCAAATCCTGTTTCATTTACATTATTCGGAATCGCTGAGAATGAATGATTAGACATAATACCTCCAGCAAAAGGATATATAGACAAGTTATTACACACATGTAATTGATACTGTAAATTAATTCCGAAATCCAACCCGAAACTACTTTCTTCAGGAAAATAGGCTACGAAATCGGCTGCTGCTCTAAAATTAGCAGGCAAATTATATTTATACTGTAAACCTACGCCCCAATTCGTATAATTAAATTTATTCCGATAAGCGAGATCCATTATTAAAGCTGATTTTTGAGCTTGCACACTCACACAGCAAATTAAAAACACAACGAACGCAAATAAATTCTTTTTCATATTATTATTTTATTGGTGTCAGTCCTATCTTTTTCGCTTTCTCTATCAAATAATTGTAAGCAGCGTCATATTCATTGGGAATCACCCCATCTAAGATAGCATCTTTGATGGATGCCTTAAGCCGTCCCACTTCCACTCCGGGCCCAAGACCGAACATTTCCATAATTTCTTCACCTTTGATCGGCGGTTGAAAATTCCGTACCTGATCTTTCTCTTCTATATCTCTTAGTTTCTGACGTACAATCTCAAAATTACGAAGGTAACGACGAACCTTATCGGGATTCTTTGATGTAATATCAGCTTCACACAATGTCATCAGGTCATCAATATCGTCACCTGCCTCGAAAAGCAAACGACGGATGGCTGAATCAGAAATTTCCTCGTCTACCAATACCTGAGGACGCATATGCAAAGTAACCATTTTTTGCACATACTTCATCTTTTCATTCAATGGCAGCTTCATCCGTCTAAAGATTCCCGGAATCATCTTCTCGCCTATGAAGTTATGATTGTGAAAAGTCCAACCGAATTTATTGTCCCAGCGTTTGGTTGCAGGCTTGGCAATATCATGAAGTATAGCCGACCATCGGAGCCACAGATTGTCTGTTTTCTTCGAAATATTATCCAAGACGACCAAAGTATGATAAAAATTATCCTTATGCCCTACCCCTTCTTTTGTTTCAGCACCTTTCAAAGCCACTAATTCAGGGAAGATAATAGAAAGTAATCCGGTCTGATCGAGTTGAAGGAAACCAACCGAAGGCTTAGGCGAAAGTACTATTTTGTTCACCTCATCAATTATGCGCTCTCTTGATATGATCTCTATACGATCTTTATTTCTGCTGATTGCATCAAAGGTTTTAGGTTCTATATCAAAACCAAGCTGTGAAGAAAAGCGTATTGCCCTGAGCATCCTCAGAGGGTCGTCGCTGAATGTAATATCAGGATCGAGCGGAGTACGAATAGTCAGACTATCCATATCTTTGAGCCCACCGAAAGGGTCTAGTAATTCTCCAAAACGATCTTTATTAAGACAAACCGCTAACGCATTTATTGTAAAATCTCTACGATTCTGATCATCTTCGAGCGTACCATCCTCTACAATCGGTTTGCGCGAGTCTCTATTATAAGACTCCTTGCGTGCCCCAACAAATTCTATCTCCGTATCTTTGTACTTAATCTGTGCTGTACCAAAGTTCTTAAAAACCGAAAGTTTTGCCTTCCTCCCCAGAGCCTTAGTCACAGCCTCTGCCAGCTCGATACCCTTACCGATAGTAACAATATCTATATCTTTGGATGCACGGCGTAGAAATATATCACGTACATAACCGCCTATAGCGTAGCATTCAAGATTCATCTCATCTGCCACACGTGAAATAGTATCAAATATTTCTCCCGAAAATTTCTTCTTTATTATATCGTTAAATTCGTTATTTAACATTTTATGTAGATAACTCTTTATTTCTATCAATCAGGTTACAAAAAGTGACAAAATAAAATATTCACAAATACATAACAATCAAAATATTAAACATTAAAAGGTGACAAAAGTGACACTTCTTAATCTATTTCGAATTGTTACTTTTTCGCTTCTTCTTTTCAGCCTACTTCTCTCTATATAAGATAATTTGAAGCCAGAATAATGAATCGGCTAAAACCAATCACTCTACATATAATACCAATCCTTTCAGGTATTCGCCTTCAGGATGATAGATATTGATGGGATGATCGGCGGGCTGACTTAACTGGTGTAATATTCTCACACTCCTACCCGACAAAGCAGCGGCACTGAATACAGCCAAACGGAAAGCATCTTTACTGATAACCTGCGAACAGGAAAAAGTAAACACAATACCTCCGGGTGCTACTTTTTCGAATGCGGCAGCATTTAAACGCTTGTAACCTTGCAATGCATTTTTTATAGCTCCTCTGTGTTTTGCAAAAGCCGGAGGATCAAGTATGATCAAATCATAGTCTCCTTTATTGATACCACCTAAAAACTTGAATGCATCTTCGGCAAAAGCCTCATGTCGTTTATTATCGGGAAAATTCAACCCCACATTCCTATTCGTCAACATAATTGCCTTAGATGAGCTATCCACCGAGTGAACCAGATTTGCACCACCACGCAAAGCATAGAAAGAGAACCCTCCTGTATAACAAAACATATTTAGTACAGACCGACCTTTTGAATACTTTTCGAGCAATGCTCTATTATCTCGCTGATCGACAAAGAAACCGGTCTTCTGCCCTTTTACCCAATCAGGATAAAACTTCAAACCATTTTCAAGTGCTATTTCGTTGACAGAATCACCTTTGTACAGATATTCATTTTCTGCTCCCAGATTGGCTTTGTATGGCAAGGTGGTTTCCGATTTGTAATATACATTTTTCAGGTTATCTCCTAACACGGCCTTCAATGCATCACAGATCATCAGACGTGACTCGTGCATCCCGACCGAATGAGACTGAATAACAGCCGTTTCGGCATAAACATCTATAATAAGACCGGGAAGAAGATCCCCTTCTCCATGTACAAGGCGATATGAATTATTATTATCAGATAATAAGCCTATTGATTTTCTCAATTCCAAAGCCGAAGACAAACGCTTCTTCCAGAAATCAAGATCAATATCTTCTTCTTCAAAAGATAATACCCGAACCTCTATACTCCCAATCTGATAATGACCGACAGCAATAAATTCATCGTTGATTGTATATACGTTAACGACTTCTCCTTCTGCAAGACTTTCATCTTTAGACTGTACTGCTCCCGAGAATATCCAAGGATGAAAACGCTTAAGCGATTCTTCTTTTTTAGGCTTTAGCTTGACCTTTTTATAATTCATAATTAAATAGCTGTCGAAATGAAGCTACAAAATTACATTTTTTATTTGAATTGTCTCTAATACAATATTCAAGTAAATGGATGGAAAAACCTCATTTATCTTTTGACTTTCTCCTGCAAGTCTTTTATCTGTTCTTCTTGCTTATTATTTTTATCTTCCAGATTTTCTATTTTTTTATTTTGTTCGATCACATACAATGTCAATTCTTCTATTTTTTGTAAAAGTTTTGCTTGCATATCACCCACACTAATACCATCTGCCATAATTTCTTTTTCTGACGGAATATCTGGTAAATGTTTATTTTCTTTAATGTGATTTTCAACCTCAGAGAGTGAAGGCAGTTTGTAATCGTCGGCAAAAACAAAATCAGACCACCCTGTAGCTTCTATCTTTACTTCTTTAGAACGTATTGTACCAAAAACATCCAATTTGTACTGAGGTTTTTCCACCCCAATTCCATAGTTCCCATACTTATCGCTTACCATCAGTGTATTCACAGCAAAAAGAGACGTAACTTCTTTTTTACCTGATATGTCATAAGGAATACACTTAAAATCTGATGGATATTCAGTATAATCCAAGGTGTATGCTCTTACATTATAACCGCCCCAGTCATAAACTTCAATGACTACATCGTATGTGTTATTATCTCTCTGAAAAACCCTCAGCTTATGAGTCGTTGTTATGCCTGCTGTAACCTCCTTACTTATTCTACATTCATATCGAGTATCTACAACATAAACAATCCGGGCTTGTGATCCTCCACCATAATCGCCGCCAAACAGCTCTACTTTCACTCTATTTGCATTTCCTGCCCAGTTTACATCACTTGATAAGCTACCAACATATATATATTGAGGCTGATTCGGTTTACTAAAAACGTTCATTGCTTGCCCAAAACACACATTAGAAATAAACAACAACATTGAAAATAGCATTAGATTTTTCATCATATTTTTTATTATTATAATTTTATGTCCCTCAATTTAAAACTACAAAAACTAAAGATTCAACATCTCTAAATCTTCGAGCTTCTTTCACAAATTATTTTATGAGACTAAATTACAACTTTATTATCAAAGATGCACCCCAACGCATAGGTTTTCCTTTCTGAGCAAAATATTTACTATCTGATCCAAACAAAAATGTATTGTAATCACGATCGAGAATATTTTTACCCCAGAATTCTAATGAGAATATATTTTTTTCTAGAGTGAGGTTAGCATTGAGTGTTCCGTAAAATCCTTGCGACATCACATTATCTTCAGCCCAATAAGTTTTTCCGATTCCTGCAAAATTGGTATCGAAGGTTATTCTATCCAGCAATGTATTCTGTTTGAAATCATACGAAACACTGCCGCCAATGCTGAATGTAGAACCGGGAGCAAAAGGAATATGATTGCCTGTATAGTCTTTTACAACTTCTCCCGCACTATTCCTTACTTTATTATCCTTGAATGTAGCATCAGCCAAGCCATAATTCGCATAAAGATAAAAACCTTTACAAGGGCGGGCCTTCAAGCCGATTTCAAAACCTTTACTTTCTGCTTTACCGGCATTGCTTACCATACGTCCCCCCCGGTTGTTTACAAACTGGGTAATCTGTACATCACGTATATCCATATAATATACGGCAAAGTTTGCCTGCAACGAATTTTCTATAATATCAACTTGTCCGCCAAGTTCATAACTCCAGCTATATTCAGGATTATAAGAGATACGGTTGTTAACTGGTGTACCGGCAGATGCAGAATGACCGCCCCCCATACTCGGTGGTAGCATACCCATCATTTTAGCTTCGAGGGCTTCTTGCAGAAGATCGGCAAATATCTGAATATTATGTCCTCCTGCTTTGTAGCCGCGCGAAGCTGAACCATATACAAATGAGTTTTCATTTATCTGATATTTTAATACGGCTTTAGGCAGAAATTCCAAAAAATCTTTATAATTAGTACCTACAATGGCAGTATCCGCTGCAAAAGACATTGGAGGCATCGGTGAGTTGGGTATCTTCACATCAAAGTTAGCTACAGTTTCAGCATTGTAGTCCAGCTTTGTTTTTTCATAATCGATACGCAAACCTAAAGTAAGGGATAGCCCCTTTGCTTTGAACAAATTATTGAATGTTGACTGATGAAAAGCAGCTAAGCCATAAGTCGGACGTTTATATTGTCCATTCAGGTCTATCTGATCATCCGTAAAAGTAATTGGAGCATCAACAGCCGTTAATGGAGCCTGCAAATACTTCTGAATTCCATCCGACATCATATATACTGGAGGAGTGGTATGCAAGTAGTCATAAAACCCATATCCGCCAAACGACCATTGATAATCAGAAGGCTTAGTAGATTTTATTGTGACTTCCTGGCTTAGTGAATTTTGTCTTTGTTTCTGATTAATTTGAAACATAGACAATCTTGTATAATCCTGATCCATGTTCATATCATCGTTCAGATACTGATAGCCCGTTGTAGAGTTAATCTCATAGCCCTGACCGGTATAGCGAAGCGCTAACCCGTTTGTCAATAGTTTTCTTTTGTAATAGCTATCAGAATTATAATCAACCTCTTCTGTCTCTATATTGGCATACGGAAATGCCCCCTGATCTACATAGTCGAAACTTACAGAATAGGTAGCAGACAAACGTGGATTAATATCCCAAACAAACTTGGCACGTCCTCCCGCATTTTTCATATCATCGACCTTTTTGCCGGTAAACAGATTCTTAAAATAACCATCATCTTGTTTGTAGTAACCTCCGACAGAAAATCCCATTTTACTATTTATCCGCTGATAGTGTGAAGCGTTTCCCGAAAACTGGCCATGATTACCGCCCCCTATTTTTATTGTCGTTCCTTCGTAAGTTAGTGGTGAATAAGTATAAACATTGATAATTCCGCCCATCGCATTACGTCCATACAATGTACCTTGTGTTCCCCTCAGCACTTCTACACGCTGAATATCAAACAATTCAGAATCAAACGAAGTTGTATTGAAATAAGGAATATTATCCACATACATACTTACTGTTTGCTCACCCGAACGTGCGCCGACACCTCTTATATAAAGCGGGGCTGTCATTTTAGAACCATAGTCAGCAGCAAAATAATTCGGTACTATCGCACTCAGGTCTTTGATAGAATGCACTTGCAAGCCGTCCAAATTTTTAGGCGAGAAAACCGAGACTGCTGCCGGAAGCGATTTCAAACTATTTGTCTCTTTTGTAGATGAGAGAACAACAATATCATACTTCAATTCTGTATAGAGCGTATCTTTGGGCATTTCACCTTTGCCTAGCACAAATAAGAAAGAGAATAATAAAGATACAGTAAGAAATAATTTTTTAGTAGAGTTATATAATTTCATAGATTCTATTTATAAAAAAAAACAAAGAAACATATTTTTATAATATCCTTCAATCACTACTTCTAGTGATTTGGAAACAAATCCTTATCTTGCACAAAATTTCCAAACCTTCAATTTGGAGAAAGAAATTATAAAAATGAGTACAGCTAAATATTATACACGTGGAGAAGAAATCGCAAATACCGTATCTCACGGATTAGGCATACTAATGGGAATTGCAGCGGGTTTCGTACTACTCTCCGCCGCCATCAACAGTGGGAACAATTGGGCTATCGGTAGTGTTATCGGTTATTTGTTCGGGATGCTGGCATCTTATATCACATCTACTTGCTATCACGGATGCACACATGAAAAGCGAAAAAGTCTGCTTCGTAAATTCGATCATAGCGCTATCTATTTGCATATAGCGGGTACTTATGTTCCTTTTACACTAATCGTGCTTCGCAATGAAAGCGCATGGGGCTGGAGCCTTTTTGCCTTCATCTGTATTGCCGCTATTACAGGGCTGATCATGAGCTTTACCAACTTAAAGAAACATAGCAACTTAGAAACAGTCTGCTTTGTACTGATGGGTGGTGCTATCCTCGTTGCATTTAAGCCCCTTTACGATGTGCTATCTCAAACAGGTCAAATCGATGCGCTATATTGGCTCATTGCAGGAGGCGTATCGTATGTGATAGGAGCGTTATTTTATTCGTGGACAAAGAAAAAATACATGCACACTGTCTTTCATGTATTCGTTCTGATGGGAAGTCTATGTCACATCATTGCCATATACACTATTCTATAGGTCTTATCTCCCTTCAAGATATTTAATGTAATTAATTACGGCTTTTATATCCAGGTATGAGCATTCTTTAGGTAACTTCTCCTTGATGTCGGACAAAGAGGATTTTACACCCATCTTTTTGATTACAGGAAGCATATATTGCACTTTGTTATCGGGAACTAACTCTAAAACATCCAACTCTCCGGTAAGGATAAAGCTCACAAGATGCCCCTCTATGGTAGTGGGCGAAAGATTTCTCTCTGCGGCAATCTCTTTCACCGATTTTCCTTCCGTAAAGAGAGACAATGAGAGCCGATGGCTATCCCCTTTTTGAGGCTTCACTTTTTCCGATGAAGCAACATTTTCGGAAGGAACTTCTACCTTCGAGAAGATTAATTCCTCTGTTAGGTTTATATTTCCATAGTTGATATGCTCTATGCGTGATAGCAGCTTGAGCAATGTATTGTAAACCTCGTTGGCTTTATTTAAGTATGCCTTTACTTTCGACTTCGTTTTGAATCTCTCCAAATGCAGCATCAATGGAGAAATAATGCATTCAGAAACATCTTTATGGAAATATACAGCTGCTTTTTGTACTCTATCTTTCAATCTTGTCAGATCAGGATTGGGAGCAGATAATATATAATTCAGCTCTTTTATAAAGCTCTGTGCTATCTCTTGCTGCTCAATCGCTTTACTACACATTTGAGCAATCATAGACTGTACCTCTTCTTTTTCGGGGATCTTCTTTTCAGCGGCCAGCTCATTCAATGAATGAAGGCTTCGAATAAAAGGCGTCCAATCAAAATATCTGACTAATTGCTTCGCACAGTAACGAGGTTTCTCTTTTTGCAGTATCCCGTCCAGATAGACTATATCCTGTTCTTTTTTTGCAAACTCTATAGCATACGGATCAGTACTTATGCTTTGCTGGGTTATAGGAGAATATAGTACAATACCATCCAACGACGTACAACGGCTAAGTGCCACATATACCTGTCCGGCTGCAAAAGCCTGTCCGGCATCAATTATTACCCTATCGAAAGTCAACCCCTGGCTTTTATGAATGGTTATCGCCCAAGCCAAACGTATAGGATATTGCGTAAAAGAGCCTAACTCTTCTTCCTCTATTTCGCCCGACTCCTCATTCAACGAATAACGAACATTTACCCACGAGTCAGGCTCCAGTTCCATTTCGTCTCCATTTTCGAATCTGACAAGGATATAATCTTCTTTCAATTGCGTCACTGTAGCCAGCTTACCATTATAATATCGACGATTTTCGCCAACATCGTTTTTCACAAACATAACCTGAGCTCCTTCTTTCAGAAGAAGTTCACATTCGGTAGGTAAAGAATTTTCAGAAAAATCTCCTTTTATCTCTCCTTTAAAGACATAACCTTTGCCCGGTAGCTGTGCCAGTTCTTCATTGTTAATGCGGTCAGTTTTATAGTTATGAGTACATAGCGTAACGTAACTATCACCTTTAACAGGTCTGAAAGCAGGGTTATATTTTTGGTTTAATATGTGTAAATCTTGTGAAGTGGTACAGTTATTCCTCACACGATTGAGGATATCTATAAATCGCTGGTCTTGCTGCCGGTATATCTTTTTTAACTCTATATAAAGTAATGGATAATTATCCAGTACCTGCGCATGAAAGAAGAAAGGTGATGGATAGTAATGCTTCAATTGTTCCCATTCTGCGGTTTGTACCACAGGAGGAAGCTGAAACATATCTCCAATAAAAAGTATCTGAACCCCTCCGAATGGCTGCTGATTGTTACGGTACCTGCGAAGCATGTAGTCGATAGCATCAAGCATATCGGCACGAAGCATACTTACTTCGTCGATAATCAACAGATCGAGTTCTCGCAGCATCTCTATTTTCGATTTGCGAAGCTTGAAGTGATAATCCAGCTTTTTTTTCCCTTCGAAGTTCGGAATAAATGGCTCGAACGGGAGTTGTAGCAATGAATGCAAAGTTACACCTCCCGCATTGATGGCTGCAACACCTGTTGGGGCTGCAACGATCACATTCTTATCTATTGTTTTACGTATATGATGCAAAAAGGTGGTCTTTCCCGTTCCGGCCTTTCCTGTCAGGAAAACCGACTGAGATGTATGTTTGACAATATCACTTGCCAATTCAAAGACCTTGTTGACAGACACATCCATTATTTGGTAATATTTTCAATCGTATTTACAAATATAACTCTTATTTTTGTATCACTAGTTCATAACTTAGACCGCTATGACAAAATATATATTCATCTTTTTTTGTATTATTCTTATTTCCTCTTGCACGGTGACGAACCTTGTTTCAATCGAAGTACGTGAACCTGCACTAATTTCTTTCGAAAACCCTCAACAAAAAAACATTGTGATAGTCAACAATAGTGCTTCACAATCGAGCGAGGGAGTAGAGGCAAACGGAGAGGCTCTTAAAGATTCTTCTGTAATGCCCACAGATACAGCAAAAGCCATATTCACAAACTCTTTGCGGCAATATCTGAGTGAAGAAAATTATTTCTCGAAAGTAGAACTCTATCCATACCCAACCAATGGCGGTGCAGCAAATGAAGTCAGATCATTATCGGCAAGGAAGGTACAAACGATATGCAAAGAACAAAATGCAGATGTTTTACTTTCACTTGATTTATTCATTGCATCGGCATCATTAGAATCGGTGAATGTAGAATACTTTAATAATTACAGCATCTTGAGTTCACAAATCGGAGTATTGCTCAAAGCCTACAGTCTGGATGGCAGTCTACTGGCTCCTCCTATAGCATATGTAGATAGTCTTTTCAGAGAGTCTTCTGTTTCTTGGAATAACATGAAAAACAATATTCCGGAAATCAACGATCTGGTAACCGAGATAACCATGAAAGCGGCCGACGCAGTCACCTCCTCTATTGTTCCTTCGTGGAAAACAGATAACCGTTGGTATTATTCGGATAGCTCTAAAGGGATGAGAGAGGCGACCAACATGGTTTTAGCCGGAAAATGGCAAGAAGCAGCTGACATTTGGAGTGAATTGTATGACAAGGAGAAGAATACGAACAAAAAAATACGACTTGCATCGAATATAGCTCTGGCCAATGAGAACCTCGATGATATAGAAAATGCATTAGCATGGATCAATATAGCCTACGATCTCTTACCCCAAAAAAGCAATTCAGATCTTGCCTCACAAGTCTTTTTTTATAAGGAAACTCTGACAAAAAGAAATTTAGACAAAAACAAGCTGTATAAGCAATTGGGAATAGATCCTCCGGTGAATGAGGATTATGATATAGAAAAAGAGGCTACTGAATAAGTAACCTCTTTTTAGTTTCGTTTTTATCTTGTCAGCTTTACATTCTGTCGGGAACTTCAATACCCAAGAGAGACATTCCACTTTTCACTACACGCCCTACGTTATCGGAAAGTATCAGCCTGAAATTCTTCAAATCTGCATTTTCTTCTTTTAGGATAGTATAGTCATGGTAAAACTGATTGTATTCTTTTACCAAATCATATATATAATTTGCTATCAGAGCCGGATTATATTCATCTCCCGCCTGTTTTACAATTGATTCGTATTCAGCAACTTGTTGCACAAGCCCTTCTTCTTTTACACTTAGCGAGATATCAGCAGAGAGTGTTGTCGGAATAGAGATTGCTTGTTCTGCAGCCTTACGCAGTATCGATTGTATACGAGCATGTGTATATTGAATAAACGGACCTGTATTACCATTAAAATCAATCGATTCTTTTGGATTGAAAGTCATATTCTTTTTAGGGTCTACTTTCAAGATAAAGTATTTCAGAGCACCCATACCCACCATACGGGCAATATTATTAGCCTCTTCTTCACTTACCCCATCTAGCTTACCAAGCTCTTGCGATGTTTCTTTTGCTGTTGCAATCATTTCATCAACCAGATCGTCGGCATCTACAACAGTACCTTCACGCGATTTCATTTTGCCTTCGGGCAATTCCACCATTCCATAAGAGAAATGCACCAAGCCTTTCCCAAACTCAAAGCCTAATTTATCTAAAAGGATAGACAGCACCTGGAAGTGATAATTTTGCTCATTACCTACAACATATACCATTGTATTGATCGGAAAATCATCAAAGCGCAACTTAGCCGTTCCTATATCCTGTGTCATATACACAGAAGTACCATCGCTACGGAGCAGTAGCTTGTGATCTAATCCATCTGCTGTAAGATCTGCCCATACAGAACCATCCTCTTTCTTATAAAAGATATTCTTTTGCAAACCTTCAAGTACAGTTTCCTTACCGTCTAGATAAGTTTGAGACTCGTAGTATATCTTATCAAAGTCTACGCCCAGACGCTTATATGTTTCGTCAAATCCGGCATAAACCCAACTATTCATATTTTCCCACAACGAAACTACTTCAAGGTCTCCGGCCTCCCAAAGACGAAGCATATTGCGAGCCTCGGCCATCAATGTAGACTGAGCCTCGGCCTCTTCTTTAGACAGACCTTTAGATTGTAGTTCGGCAAGTTCTGCTTTGTAATGTTTATCGAACATTACATAGTAATCACCAACGAGGTGATCGCCTTTCTTGCCACTAGATTCAGGAGTTTCTCCATTTCCCCATTTCTGCCAAGCGAGCATCGATTTACAGATATGGATTCCCCTATCATTTACTATATTTGTTTTTACAACTCTGTTTCCATTTGCTTTTAACACTTCGGACAGAGCAAATCCCAACAGGTTGTTTCGTATATGCCCCAGATGTAGAGGTTTGTTTGTATTTGGAGATGAATATTCTACCATTACCAAAGGAGAATTATCATCAGCCTTTGTTATGCCATAATTTTCTGCGGCATGAACTTCATTTAACACATCAATCCAGCAAGTAGTAGCAATGGTAAGATTAAGAAATCCTTTGATCACATTAAAGCTACTTACCTCCGATGCATTCGCTTTAAGCCACTCTCCTATCTCCTGGGCTGTCTGCTCAGGTCCTTTCTTCGACATTTTCAGAAAAGGAAATACAACTAAAGTATAGTGACCTTCGAACTCTTTCTTTGTTTTTTGTAAAGAAAGCTGCCCTACTGTCACCACTTGTCCATAGAGTGAGTCTATGGCATTAATTATTACCTCCTGTAATCTTATCTCTAGCTTCATATATGATTTTGAAAATTACTTATTCAGGTTGCAAAGCTAAGAAAAAAGTACCCTATAAGGTAGTTTTAGGGCATAAAAAAAGTAGGAAAGATTATTCCCTACTTCTTTTTTCTTTTTTTTAATCAATTATAGTGCAGCTAAATCAGCACCAGCTTTAAACTTAACAGTTTTCTTAGCCGGGATATTGATAACAGCTTTAGTTCTAGGGTTAATTCCTTTTCTTGCTGCTTTTTGAGTTACAGAGAATGTACCGAAACCAACTAGGGCTACTTTGCCATCTTTTTTCACTTCTTCTGTTACTGATTCAATAAAGGCTTCAAGAGCTTTTTTAGAATCAACTTTGCTCAATCCTGATTTTTCAGCAATTGCATTGATAAGTTCTGTCTTGTTCATAATAATTGAATGTAAATGATTTAATTAAACATTATATAACCGAATTGTTTTTTGAATACATTTCTAGTTCTGGCACTCAAATATAAGTGTTTTATTTAATAATCATAAAAAAAAATAGGAAAAACTCATTAGAATTCAGAAAATATCTAAACGTAAAGTGATTTTCCTCAAGAAAAACAAAAAATATCTGTAATTTTGGGCTTTTGAAACAAAAAAACAAGATATCAAGATGAATCAAAATAGCTCGGGATTCATGAGTTCGATTCCGGTAGTTACCCGAAATCTCATAATTATCAACTTCTTAGTTTGGATTGCTGATGAATTATTAGGCAGCAGGCTTAATATGAGTAATTATCTTGCTCTGCACTATTTTTCTTCAGAACATTTCATGCCTCACCAGATTATAACCTATATGTTTATGCATGGGAGTTTGGGGCATATATTTTTCAATATGTTTGCTGTATATATGTTTGGCCGCACGCTTGAAATGGTATGGGGACCAAAGAGATATCTGGTCTACTATATGTTGACTGGGATTGGAGCTGCCGCTTTACAAATGCTAATCACATATATCAGGGTCCATTCAATAGAAGCGAATATGTCGGCAGAAGCCATTTCCACGGTATATAATGAAGGAATGGGTATATTGATGAGCAACAGAAACTATACTGACCCTGACATGGGAGCATTAAACTTACTTGTTAACAGCAGTATGGTTGGAGCTTCCGGTGCAGTATTCGGAGTATTGGTTGCTTTTGGTATGTTATTTCCTAATGTTGAGCTGATGATGCTTTTCTTACCTATACCGATAAAAGCAAAATGGTTTGTTATAGGATACGGAGTAATTGAGCTATTTTTAGGAATTGCGAATAGTGCAGGAGATAATGTCGCACACTTTGCGCATTTAGGGGGATTGATCACCGGATTTTTCATAATACTTTACTGGCGTAAGAAAGGAAAAGCAAATGGGCACAATTTTAGAGAATATTAAATATCGGTTTAAGCAGAAAGATATACTCATACAGCTTATAATCATCAATATCGCTGTATTCTTGATTCTTTCTGTTATCGGGATTATAGGTAAGTTATTTAAGATCGAAACATTTAACTTAATACCTTACATTGCGGTAACATCCGACCTCTCTCTACTGATAAAACGTCCGTGGACATTATTGACCTATATGATTGTCCACCTCGACTTCTTCCATATACTGTTCAATATGCTTATGCTCTTCTGGTTTGGGCAGATATTCCTGAATTATTTCAATCCTAAAAATCTGGGAAGCCTGTATTTGCTGGGAGGTTTGGCGGGTGCTATATTGTATATCATATCATTCAACACGATACCATATTATTTGGAAATGAATCATCCCCCAATGATAGGGGCATCGGCTTCAGTTATGGCTATTATTTTTGCTTCTGCTTTTTACAGACCAAATGCCGAAGTAAGCCTTTTCATGGTGTTCCGTGTGAAGATTATCTATATCGCACTTTTCCTTTTCGTTATTGATTTTATATCGTTAGACAGCAATACAAATCCCGGAGGACATATCGCTCATATAGGAGGGGCCCTGATGGGTTATCTATTCGCGAAACAATACCTGAAAGGGAAAGACATAACCCGATGGATAAACAAAATAATCGACTCTGTTGCTAACCTAACCAAACCAAGCTATAAAAAGAAGATGAAGGTTAAATATAAAAGACCTGAAACCGACCAGCAATATAATCAACGTCGCCATAAAGAAACAGAGGAGATAGATCGTATTCTGGACAAAATAAAAGCTTCGGGTTATAGCAGCCTTAGCTCAGACGAAAAAAAACAGCTATTTGATGCGAGTAAAAAATAAATTATCCAAGATTAGAGTTGGTCGATTTATCAAATATACAGTATTCGCTACCAACCTAATCGCTATCATCATACTCATCTTGTCAACTCTTGCATGGTATGTAGTGCCATCTCGAGTTACATTTATTGCTTATCTGGGACTCGGCTTTCCGATTATCCTATTTATCAACATCCTGTATCTGATACTTTGGGTTATTACCTTCCGATGGAAATATGCATTGGTTCAACTTATTGCAATATGTGCATTCTGGCAACCGATATTAACATGCTATCCAATTCATTTTAAAACAAAAGAGAAAGACATTCCCCAAAAACATATAAAAGTTCTCACTTACAATGTGCGTGCTTTCAATTGGGCGAAAGGTGAAGCTGCAAGAAACAATCCTATATTGGAATACTTGGTGAACAGCAATGCAGACATAATTTGTTTGCAGGAATTTGCTGTATCGCCTTCCAACAGTAAGAACAAGAAAAGTATAATATCGGAAGCGGAAATAAAACAAAAGTTGAAAGATTATCCTTATAGCAGGATAATAAAGCTGGGATCATCGCGAGGAAACCTTATATATGGATTAGCCTGCTTTTCTAAATTCCCGATAGAGAAAGCGGAGTCTCTCCCGTTAGAAAGTTCATACAATGGATCTGCTATGTATGAATTAAAGATCAATAAGAGAAAGGTAACACTTGTAAATAATCATTTGGAGTCGAACCGAATAACATCTGAAGACAAGAAACTATACAAAGAATTCTTCAAAACGAGAGATAGAGAGATGATCGGAGAGGTAGCTATGAATGTACAAACCCGGTTAGGTGCAGCTTATAAGATAAGAGAAGCACAAGCTAAAATAATACGCTCGATCATAGACAAACAGGAAACAGATGCAACTATTGTATGCGGAGATTTTAACGACTCACCCATTTCTTACGCTTATTATACAATCAAAGGAGATAACCTTGTAGACTCTTATGCGAACACCGGTTTTGGACAAGGCATCACCTATCATGAAAACAAATTCTGGTTCCGAATAGATTTCATCATGCACTCCATGGCTTTCCAGTCTTATAACTGTACGGTTGACAAGATTAAATATTCCGATCATTATCCGGTTTGGACTTATCTGGCATTTAAAGAAAAATAATTATCGACTTATTCTATTGCGAAACAGAGCATAAAAAAGGTTGATCCGTAAGAACCAACCCCTTGCATTTTATAGAAAATCATATATCTATCTTACTGTCGATACCGGATGTTTATTTCCCTTATAACTCTTTAGAATTGCTCTTGTAGAACCGATATTCAGCTTCGAGTCAAGGCGTACAGGCATGCGGTTGTTATCGTTTGTAATATACACCTTCATGGCTTCTTTTTTATCGCTAAAGGCATCATCCATGATACTCAATACAAGTTTTATGCAGCTGTATTTATTTTTATCATTGGCTTCAACGGTTTCTATACCATCGTATTCTATAATCATATTTACCTTTTTCTTTCCCGAGATAAAGTCTGTTTTTGTTGTTTGTCCTTTTCTCATCGAAGAAAAATCTAAAGTTCGAGCATAAAAAACCACACTCATCATATCATATATACACGACGAAGATGTCAAGGTCTCATCAAAACGGAAAGATCCATTTTTGTGGCGCTTTGCTCTTATAATAACATTGTTTCCGGCATATGTATAACGCACCTCCTCTTTTGTATAGTCCTTCCCTTCAAATGCATCCTTGATATATGCCAACGGCACAAGGTCTTTGGTTGTATAACACGACAAAGTATCGTTTAATGCAAATACTTTACGGACAGTCCCCGTAGACTGAGCCATCAATGTCATTTTGTAAGCATCAGTGCCGTTATACTTTTCCGAAATGGTTTTCAGTGAGGAAGTACCGGCTTTTGTATAAATGATTCCGTATTTGAAATAAAGATCATAAGACAAATCCTCTCCTGCCTGAAAAAATGTATTATTTAATTTACATTGAGCATTTGCGTTCAAGCCGAATAAAGCTGAAAGCATAATTATGATTCCTGTAATTTTTTTCACCATAACTGTTATTTTATAGTTTGCCAAGTTTTTAATTAAAAGCTATTCGTATTGTTATAGCTATTATTAGAACTATTTCTATTCCTACCTGTCGTATTCCCCTGCTGGGTAGTAGTATTATTTTGGTTTCTAGTCCGCTGATTTTTAGCGTCTTTCTCCTCTAGCTTCTTCTTTCGAGCTTCTTTATCCTCGGGTTTCTGTTTCGTTATATCCAACGGTTTCTGACTATCCATGCTATTCGGATTAATCCTCCAAGCGGGGTTATTCTCTTCAATCTCAAAGTTAGCCTTTACTTCGATAGCTTTGCCAAGATAGTAAACCTGCTCGGGTTGAAGTTTCATATCATAATCTCCCGTATCCCAAACCCCATTATTATTTCTGTCGAGAACAATACGGGCATAATATGTTCCGGGATCAACGTCTTTAAAAACCGCAACATTATCTATGACTCTGGATTTACGAATTGGTTTATCCGACTTATCTAAAATTTCCATAAAAGAAGGAATGCTATCTACACCTTCCACCCATATGGCGAGCTGTCCGTACTGATCTTCATTCTTTACCTTAAAGTTCTGTTCCAGCTTATTATTCCACAATCCGTAGATACTATAAATAGTGGCCGAATCTATTCTCATCTGGTATTCTGAGCCATACGTCCATCTATTCTTGATAGAATATTTTCGTGGATTCACAGAATCTACAACAAGTTGAACAGGAATGTCGCTATATATACTATCTTTCTTCTGACGAAGTACGATTTTACTTATCAGAGAATCTGTCGTAATAGGCTCATTAAATTCTAACTGAATATTTTTATAGGTATCCCACGAAGAATTCAAATTATTATTAATCGTTAAGAAGGTAATTGGGGGCTCTTCTCCCTCTTTAAGCTTTTTCTTCTCTTTCTCCTTTTCTTTTTCTTCTTTCTCTTTATCTTTCTTTCGAGTACGGTCTATAAATTTCAATGTATCCGTTGTTGGGATTAACTGGTTTAAAGAGTCTGTCTTCATATAAGATACACGCAGTATAAGAGTATCATGAGCCATCAGAGCTTTATCTTTCATCCAATAGATTAACGTATCATTCTTGGCTGTTTTTTCTAATATAGCCCAATTCTCTTTGTTAAAATTGAGAGGCTCTACTTCCGGCATTATTGTTGGTGCACCAAAGAACAGCGAAAGCTGATTTGGTGTACGCTCATGTTTTTGCAGATATTGTCGTTGAAAACCCGATTTAAAAGATCTCAAAACGATATTATCGGGTAAGAAGCGTGTATATTCTACTGTCTTAATCGTATCTATCTCTTTCTTGGGTGCTTGTTTCTGATTCTTTGCAGTTTCAGCTTCATGATCGTGATCATGATCATGCTCTATAAATATGGTATCAGTCCTTAGAGCCCTTTCTGATGTAGGTTCGATTATAGTTTCCATAAAAGCGATCGCCTCAGCAGGATTATCATACATATAATCTCTGTTGGCATCAGCCAAAGCGTATATCTTATATTTCCCGGGCGCTACACCCTTAATAGAAAATACCCCGGCACTATTGGTACGCCCGATACGATCAAATTTCAGCTTGGTAAAAGCTGAATCTTCCAAATTGGCATGTAATCCCACATAAATTCCTTTCACAGGCTCAAGGTTATCTGCGGTTATCACCTTGCCCGAAATTGCTAAAGAGTCAACAACATCTCCTGTAGAAAAAGAATATGAAAAGTTTTCTAAAGGATTCTCCTCATTATTATCTACAATGGCATCCGTAAAATCTACTGTGTAAGTAGTATTCGGCATAAGAGTATCCCGCAATTCTACTGTTACTCGCCTGTTTACGGAGTGTATAATAGGAAAAGCTTTTTGCGGAGGGGTGATAATCACATTCTCCGAAGGATTCTTTATTGTTACATTCTCATCGAAATCTATCGTTATTTTTCCTTTCGCCACACGAGTTGCATTAAAACCCGGCGAACTACGTACCACCTTCGGAGGGTCGAGATCAACCGGTCCTCCTGTTGGCGTAGCCATATTTGCACAGGCTACAGCGATCAAAATAGTGACTACTAAAACAAGTGATAATGAGATATATTTCTTTATGGACTGTACCATGTTTTATTTAATTTAACGCAAAAATACGATGTTTTATAGATAAATAGGTAAATAGGGTTATAAAATACTTTAACAGAACGCTTATCTGTGGAAAGAGTTATTCAAAATCAATTGACTTTCATTTCCCATATTAAAAAGCAAATCCACAATACTCATATTTTCCACGAACCCTAGTTTTTGTTCAAAAACCTGATAATAAGGAATTGACACAAAGGAAGGATCTAGCGATAAATCTTTCTTTGGGTGAATCACATCCCGCATATCGAGCTCATGGTCTTCAAATGCCGTCTTATATCCGGAGGTGTATTCTATCACAGACAATTCTATATTGAGCAAACCCAGAATAAGACCCCGAAGTTCTTCATTAAAATCGAACAGGAAAGAATATTTCTTATGATAAAACGAATAAAAATCATCCTGATAGTATTCAAAAAAAGGAGTTGAGTTATAAGCCGAAACAATCGCATTCCAATGCATATGCTGCCAATTGCCATGATCAGCAATACGAATATCCTTCGTCAATGTTTTTTCGGAAGATGAATGAACGACAGGAATAGATAAAGGAATAGACCCATTAGCCGAAACAATCATACTGCGATTGCGATACGACTGTTTTGTGTAATTCTCATTCTGCTCAATAAATATATGGTCTCCCTGCACAAATTTTGCATAATACTGAATAGGCGCTAAATAAGCCGATGAAAGATATATATTCATTACAGAATCAATTTACAGAAGTTAAACAACGTTCTTTTCTTAAGTTTCCATTATGGGTGCTATACCAGATAAAACGAACTTTGCCTATTATATTCTTAAAAGGAATAAAGCCCAATATACGAGAATCTAATGCATCATTCGTATTGTCTGACAACATCCAATAGTAATCATCTTGAAACGTATAAGTTGTCTGCTCTTTTCCCCCGATGTATAACTTATCATTAATAACATGGGCATTACCTTCCTGCTCTTGCAGTATTAGCTGCTTATACATATTAATATTCAGACTATTAACACTTATCACTTTACCCTTCGACGGTACTATCAAATGATAATTTTGAGTTGTATCGATCTTACAACATATAGATACAGTGGAGTCTTCTATATTTTCATTAATAATAAAAGCTTCTAATTTATTCAGAAGAATACTTATTGTATCTGCTCTATGCTTCAAGCTACGAATAGGAATATTATGCTCTTCCATTATAGCCTGTATATCCTTTAAAGCGAGAATATGCATAGAATATTCATTCATAAGGTCGGGAGGAGCAATATGGTTTATACCATTAAGGGATAGAAGTCCTTTTTCTACTGAAATAGTATCACCGGGCATTGCAATACAACGGCTGACGATGAGATCTCTCTTATCTAAGGGCTTACCAATATCCATCGGATTGTTGAACAAGACAATATCGTTTCTTTCAATATTCTTTTCCAATATTCTTTTGTAAGGAGCTTCTATAGATGTGAGATATGAACGAACTCCAAATATTTTATCAAAAGTAAACGGAATAGTTAATATTGTAATAGGCAAACGAACACCGTATGATGTTTTATCAATAAGTACTTGATCTCCTTCCAGAAGAGAGGTTTGCATTTGAGACGAGGATATAGTATATGACTCTACAAAAAAAGTTCGTATAAATAACACAATGAGCAAAGTAATCAAAATCACTTTGCCCAAATATGTATAGATATTTTTCTTTTTTGAAGACATTTTTCAATCCCCAATTTTAGCTTATTATTTTTTGTTGCCGGATGTGAAAAGTCTGTTCCAGCGTATTCCGTTCTTATCTTTATCCAAAGAGAGCCATATAAACAAAGGTTTACCTACAACATGATCTTCGGGAACAAATCCCCAAACACGCGAATCGGCCGAATTATCTCTGTTGTCTCCCATCATAAAGTAATAATCCAATTTGAATGTATAAGAATCGGCCTGCTGCCCATTAATGTAAACTTTTCCATCACGATAGTCAAAATCGTTTAGTTCATAATTCTTTATACAACGTATATATGTTGCTACCTTACGATCTACATCAGTATCAAACTTAATTGTTTCACCTTTTTTAGGTATCCATAGAGGATGCAAATCTCCGGGTTGTGTTTGCATGTCATAAGTGATAGGATAAATAGTAGGTTGTACAAATTTTTGCCCCATTCTATTAGCCAACTTATAAAACTGGTTTAGAGGAATTACTTTTTCTACAAATGGCTTTTGTTTCATTTCCTCCACCATTTCTTTAGTCATATTTACACCAGTATATAAGAGTCCCGGATTTCCATTTTTAGCCTTAGGGAAAATTGCCCTCACATACGAAAGGCTATCCACTTCGCTCAAGTCCTGATACATCCCTATTCTCTTTTTGTCTTCCTGGCTTAAGCCCAAATCATCGAAAGCAGCCGAAGATATATCTGTACCATTGGTTTGCACACAATACAACAATTGCATTTTCTCAGGGCTTTGAATTGGTTTTCCGTTGATATAAACGGTATCACCTAAAATAGAGATTGTTTCTCCCGGTAATCCTATACAACGTTTTACATAATTTTCGCGTCTGTCTACAGGGCGATAAAGGATGTCTCCGTATGTATTCTTATTTGTCCAAACTTGGCTTCTTCCGGCTTCTTTGCACAAAACATAGTAATCTACCTCCTGAAATTTTGAAGCCACAGTATCTCCCGATGGATAGTTGAAAACAACTATATCATTTCGCTCAATATGTCCTGTCCCCTTGAATCGCTTGTATTCTAGCTGAGGTTTTTCAAGATACGACTTAAATCCGAAGAAAGGAAAAGTATGCTGCATCAATGGTAACGAAAACGGGGTCATTGGAGAACGTGCCCCATAACTCAGTTTGCTTACACATAGAAAATCACCGACCAAAAGAGATTTCTCTAAGGATGAAGATGGAATCTGATAGTTTTGGAAAAAGAAAGTATTTATAAAATACACTCCTACCAGTGCAAAAAGAATAGCATCGACCCAATCGAGGATACTCTTCACTTGGCGGTTGTTAGATTGTTTCCATCTACCCCAAGGAACAAATTTAGTGATGTATATATCTATAAAAACAGGGATCAGGATCAATACAGCCCAATACCCGGTCCAGATAACAAACGCAACACAGCAAACACTTGCTAGAATGGCATATATCCATTGCTTCATTCCCGGTTTGCGACGTTCTCTTTTATTTTGCTGATTCGAAGAGTTCTTTTCCATATCTTATTTTAAAATTTGAGCATATCACCCATTCCTAAGAATCCTTTTTTACCATTGGTGAATTCGGCAGCCAACACTGCACCAAGAGCAAAACCCACACGGCTTTTAGCATCGTGCTTTATACTTATAATATCTGCTTCAGACTCATATATTATTTCGTGTATTCCGGGAACTTCTCCTTCACGAATACAATGTATAGGCAAGTCTGTTTGTTTTTCTTCTACTTCCAGGCTCCAACGTTCTTTGCGGTCAACCTCCTTTATAAGATCTTCAGCCAGCGTGATAGCCGTTCCACTCGGTGCATCCAATTTATGAATATGATGTACTTCTTCCATCTTTACTTCATAGCTTGGATAGTTATTCATAATCTTTGCCAAATATTTATTCAGGGCAAAAAAGATATTAACACCAAGACTATAATTAGAAGCATAAAAGAAAGTTTTTCCCTGTTCAGCACAAGCTCTCTTTACTTCGTCCAAATGTTCTAACCACCCTGTTGTTCCTGCAACAACAGCAACACCAACTTCAAAACATTTACGATAATTTTGTATGGCGCTATCAGGTGTAGAAAACTCGATTGCAACATCAGCACTTTTGAATGCCGGAGAATTAAACTCCTCCAGATTGTTCATATCAATGATTGATACAATATTGTGACCTCTTTTCAGGGCTATCTTTTCTATCTCATGCCCCATCTTACCATATCCTATAAGTGCTATATTCATTCCGAGAGTTAATTTAATGAGTAACTAAAGCCTACAAATATACATAAAAACTTATTTCCATGAGATTGGATTTCTAATTTATCCCTGACTATTAGTCTATTTTATGCTAAGGAAATTACAGTTGATAAGAAATATAAACATAAATTATCTATTATTTTCATTTAACTAAATTTCAAGGCGAAAACAATAAACATAATCAAAAAAATAATGTTCTAATAAATATAGGAACTTTATCTGCTTCAACATACTAGGAGCAGGCAATATTGAACTTTACATTTATATATTTTTCTAAAAAGAGGATAACTTTTTTCTAAGGTTATCCTCTTCTTATTTTGGATAACAATTAAGTTGAGTCTTAAATAAAAATTTGGATTATTCACAAAATCACAAATGTATGTACCAAACTATCTTGACAACTCAACAAAAAAAGACTGTCTAGGTTTATCTAGACAGTCTTTCAGTATTATAAGATTATTATTTTAATCAATAAAATCTACAGTTTCTTCTCCAATCATTTTACGAAGTGTATTTTTCAACTTCACATATTGGATAAACAAATCGTGCTCTGCAATCTTACTTGGTTCATGCATTGGGCTCTTGAAGTAGAAAGACAACCAATCTTGTATTCCGCTCATACCTGCACGTTTCGCCAAATCGGAGAACAATACTAGGTCAAGACATAAAGGAGCAGCAAGGATAGAGTCTTTACAAAGGAAGTCCACTTTCATTTGCATTTTGTAGCCCAACCATCCGAATAGGTCAATGTTATCCCATCCTTCTTTGTCATCATTACGAGGAGGATAATAATTGATACGTACTTTGTGATAAACATTTCCATAAAGTTCAGGATACAATTCAGGCTGAAGAATATTGTCTATAACTGAAAGTTTCGACTCTTCTTTCGTTTTGAATGAACCCGGATCATCGAGTACTTCTCCGTCACGGTTTCCAAGAATATTGGTTGAGAACCATCCGTTAAGACCCAACATACGAGTTTTGAACATTGGAGACAATA
Organism: Dysgonomonas mossii; assembly: GCF_004569505.1. Lineage (NCBI taxonomy): Bacteria > Pseudomonadati > Bacteroidota > Bacteroidia > Bacteroidales > Dysgonomonadaceae > Dysgonomonas > Dysgonomonas mossii. The sequence goes on along the minus strand of NZ_SPPK01000003.1, from coordinate 432,603 downwards.
CAGTCTTCAACATAGTCTGACCAGTTTTGAAGTCTTTACCACAGATAGGAGTCTGAGTTTTAGCTGCTAGTTCCCACATAGCAGGAATGTCTACTGTAAGGTTTGGTGCCCCATTGATATATGGAATACCCATCGACACTACTGCATAAGCATATACGTTTGAAGGAGCCAAATCTTTATGATTTTCCTTAAGTCCTTTTTCGAATGCTGCTAATGTTTTATGAACTTCACCAAGCGGAGTGAAAACTTCAGTACTTCCGCACCAGATAACTACGATACGATCGCAATTATTTTTTGTTTTAAAATCTTGGATGTCTTGTTTTACTTGTTCAGCTAATTCCCATTTAGTAGGAGCTGATTTTACCCATGTACCGTGTAGACGTTTAACAAAGTCTTGATCGAAAACAGCTTTCATTGGCTTGATTGCTTCCATTTCGTCTTTCACCTTGTTCAGGTCGTCTTTTGTCAACACATCTGCGTGTACTGCAGCTTCGTATGCGTTTTCTTCGAAGATATCCCATCCACCGAAAACAACATCGTTAAGATCTGCCAAAGGCACAGCGTCTTTAATCTTCGGAAAGCGATTTTCTTCCCTTTTTCCCAGACGCATTGTAGCTAACTGTGTAATTGAACCTACAGGAACACCTTGTCCTTTACGTGTTAATAACGTTCCTGCCATGAATGTTGTAGCAACAGCTCCAACACCAATTGTTAGAATACCAAGTTTACCCTTGGCTTCTTTCACTTGTACTTTTTCCATTTTTAATTAATTTTTAAAATACACTGCAACCCGCAGTAATCCTTTAAACCGGAGACTTTATTTCATCAGGATATTATCTCCCGAATTCATAAAATCCTATATAATAGTATAGTTTCAGTGAAGATCTGTTTTACTTTATTCTCCCAACCCGGGCTTTTCTACCATACAAACGGTATCCATTACTAAAGCAGATAGTCAGACTGACTCTATAGTATTATCAATGTATTCAAGTATTGCCTTTCAATCTAATTGAAAGATAGATTTCAACTCCATGAAATCCGTTATAATTATATCAGCCGTAGCATTTTCGTCATCGTCACCCCAGCCCAAGCCTTTGAGCCAAATAGTTTGGCATCCATTTTTTGTAGCGGGAACAATGTCTTTCGTATAAGAATCTCCAATAACGACAATGGAAGAACCAGGAAGACCAAGCTTCTCAACGCCTAATCCAAATATAGCGGGATCGGGTTTTCTTATACCTACAACAGCCGATTCTATAATATCATCAAAATATTTAAGTAAGTCAAAATCGCCTAATACAGACTGTACATTTCCGTAGAAATTAGATACCAGAACCATTGGATAACGGTCTTTGAGTGCTGTAAGTATATTAACTTCCTTTCTAATTAAATCTTTTACAAAGTTATAACATTGATCTGAAATTGCAAGGCTATACATCTTTGTCTTATCATTTTCCTCCAAAAAGCCCTTCTCCAAAAGATATTCTATTTGAAGAGTTACTTTCTTCTTCAGTAAAACATGAAAGTTATCTTCGGGTAATATAACAAGGTTAGCAGCCAGATAACGTTCTACATATACAAACGCCTCACGAAACTGTTCTCTGGTTACAGGAACCTCATTATCCAAATATGATTCCCATAAAACTTCAGCCCAATGCTTACCATTGCTATCTATAGTACCTCCGTAATCGAAGATAATCCCTTTTACTTTTGACAAATCAAACATGCTAAAACTTATTTTAATTGTATTTCCCACTCTTTATATCCAGAACAAAGCCTTTGCTTATCTTCTCATGCCTTGTTACCATATATACAAGCAGTATATTCAATACAGTTAATTCAAATACAAAATACAACCAAGGCCACCCCAACAATATAGACACAAACAATGCGATAGATCGTGTATTGAAAGAAAGAATATTGGTATATTTCATCAAGGGGAGGCTTTTCTCTCTGAAATCGTTGCGGAAACTTTCAGGAGCAACATCTCCAAATCTTTCTCTGAGTAATCGAAATAAAACCTGAAGTCTTGGAGATCGGTTTTCCTGATCCGTGGTATAATTACGATAGAAAAACAATACGATTTTTGCTCCGAAGTTTTTACTCCAAGTTAGTTCTTTAAATTTGGCAGTAAGCTCGGCCGAATTGTCTAATTCACTCCCTGCTTTCCCTTTAAGGAAGAGTAAATGCACATTACGGTAATAATCCGCCATCTCCGCTTGTTTGGAATGGAAATAACCTGTAACACAAGCTAAAACCCATATCCATCCACCCCATTCAGGATAAAGGCGTAAGCAAATACCTACATAAATGGAAGCGAACCACAGATTACCGGCAAAACCATCCAAGACACGCCCCAAAGCAGAAAACTGCTTTGTCATGCGAGCCAACTGTCCATCTGCACTATCATAAGAGTTTGCCCATACAAGTAAAAATATCCCTAACAAAGATATCCATATATTGTCAAAATAAAAACATATCCCAGACCCTATCCCCAAGAAGATACTTGCTATGGTGACAGCATTAGGAGTAACACCTAATTTCTGAAACAATAGAGCCCAACGATAACCGATCGGACGATAGAAATGAATATCTATAAACTCTTCTGTATCCGTTGATTTTAGAGTAGATTCAAGTGTCGGTTGTTTATTATCCATTTAATTTATTGATACTACTTTTATTACAAACTACTTTTCGTATAATGCAAATATAACCTTATTATAATTATCCTTGCAAATCTCTCTGAATCTGCTTATGAACACACTCTGCAATCTTAGGTGCTGCATCACTTCTACAAGGAGCAAAGCTCGGCCAATCGTTAAAGTCAATAATTTTAAAAGAGCCATCCTCGTCTACAACGCAGTCTCCTCCATATACTTTAACATCTAATATCTCGCCGGCCTTATCACATGCTTTCTTCAAAGCCTCTACATCAAACGGAAACTCATGCGCTTCACCATTTATTGCTTCAAGTCCGAATTTACTATGACTCAAATCGTAAGGATAAAACCAATAGAAGAAATCAGTATCTGCCACTCCATAAAACTTAACAAGGTCTCCCACAAGATGTTCGTTGATCACAGCATTCGGAATATCACGCAAAGCGAACTCTTTTAATATTGATTTCACTTCGGGTATATTACGTGCATAGGTTACATCTTCTCTATGAATGGCATGCGAATCACCTCGTTTGATCCAATATGCATCCGCTGTCATTTTCTTCAGTTCTTGACTCGGATCGTCGGTTACATCCACTATAAGGCTGGTTGGATATGGTATATCGTTTTCCAACAACAAGCGAGTCATTGCCTCTCGTGTACAGTTTTCAATACCGGTTCCGGGGTTTATTATAACAGCTCCATCCTCTTCTCTTTTCTTTAGTTTGCGGATGGTTGTTTTGTCACGAGCCATATTGAAGATATACCGCTCATTCTCTTCACTTAAAATAAATTCGTCTTCTGTATATTCTCTTACATCATATCCCATATTTCTTAAACATTCGGCTGTCTCACTGAATATCATGCCATCATTGCCTATATGATTGGGAGAGAATTTTGTTTTCCTTTTGATTCCTGCTACTTTTATCTTTGACATAGTGTTTATAATGTCCCTATCTCTATTTATATTAATTGTTTAAGAATTTCTCTGCTTTAACAATATCGCCTGCATGATCCACATCTACTATTTTCTCAAAAGGATATGCTTTTAATTGTAAATTGTCGGCAACTAATTGTCTCTGAAAGTTGCGCATACGAGCTTGCCCGGAGTCTAAACAGGCCTCAAGCGTATCAATCGCCTTTGGTGTCAAACCGTAAATACCTCCGGAGATGTATTTACAATTATCAGAATGATCGAGAAAGCCTTTTATTGCCATACGGTCATTTACATCCACATAAAGCGGTTTTTCGTCATCTATGAAGTCTGTCACAGCCATCATACCATCACTATCCGAATCATTTATGAATGTTTGAATATATTTAGAAAACTCGTTTTCTTTAAAAATTGTGTCTACTGTTGTTAAGCAGAATTTTCCGTCTCGAAGAAAATCTCTTAACTCAAAAAAGCTATGCATTGAGCTGGGTGTCGACTTAATCACAACATTAAAAGGAATACCCAATTCGAGATTAGTCAGATAGTCTTGCACTTGAGTCATTTCTTCATTCACAATAATACTTATTGAAGAAGCATTATTTTTGAGAAATATATCAATCAGCCGACGAATCATTTCCACCCCATTTAGCTTTACTAATGGTTTTGGCAAAGTAACACCTTCCTGGACAAGTCTAGAACCTTCTCCCGCAGCAATTATAGCGTAATTCATTTTTATTAACTAAATTTTAACTAAGAGGTAAATATACTATTCTTCTGCTTCTTTTATCAGGTCAACACTATCATCACCGCCTTTATCCACATATAACTTTCTCAGTGGATTAGCATAAGCTTTATCATATTCTATACGATTGCCATAAGTATCAATAGCCATATATATTGCCTGACGGAACGACTCTTCTGAAGCTTTATTTTGCCCTGCAATACTGTATGCAGTACCATGAGCAGGTGATGTGCGCACAATAGACAGACCGGCAGTAAAATTAACGCCGTCTTCCATCGCTAAGGTTTTGAATGGTGCTAATCCCTGATCGTGGTACATAGCCAATATACCATCAAAATGAGTATAATCGCCCGAACCAAAAAATCCATCAGCCGGATAGGGTCCAAAGCAAAGTATCTTTTTATCTTGCAACTCATTCAGAGCAGGAATTATAATTTCGTTTTCTTCATTTCCTAACAATCCATTTTCTCCGGCATGAGGATTTAGTGACAAAACTGCAATACGAGGTCGCCCCACTCTAAAGTCTCTTTTAAGACTTCGTTCGAAGCGGGTAGCTGTTTCCACGATCTTTTCCTTTGTCAATGTATTAGGAACCTCCGACAATGGGATATGTCCTGTAACAAGAGCTATCCGAAGAGAGTCTTTTACCAGAATCATTAAACTTTTATCCTGATCTTTCCCAAAACGTTCTTCCAGATATTCTGTATGTCCCGGGAATTTAAAGTCTTCTCGTTGTATGTTATGCTTATTGATAGGAGCTGTTACAAGAACATCTATTGCACCATCCCTAAGGTCGGCAACAGCTCTTTCGAGCGATTGGTATGCAGCTTCACCTGCAACAGGAGTAGCTTGACCCAGCTCTACTTTAGTCTCTTCATTGATACAATTGATGATATTAACCTTATTTACAACAGCGTCTTTTACATCACTTATCTGATTGAAAGCAACTGTCTGCAACTCCATCGCCTTGCGATGATAAGCGGCAACTTTGGCTGATCCGTATATTATGGGAATACAGATTTCAGCCATACGGATATCTGCGAAGGTCTTTAATATAACCTCATAGCCTATTCCGTTTATATCACCTTGTGTTATTCCTACTTTAATCATAGCTTTATATTTAGGCCTCTCAACTTCCATAAAGGAAGACTACACGAGGGTCATTTCTTTATTTTGCCTGATGGATTATTCTAAATTCTTTTTAGGAGTAGCTAAAGCATCCCCTTTTATTGTCGACAACATACCACAAGCCGCAAAAATATCTTCTCCTCGAGATGCACGAATCGTACTGGTTACTCCCTTTTTAGTCAAATAATCACGGAATGCCTCCATTTTCTCTTTAGTAGAAGTTTTCAAGTCGACATTAGGTATCGCATGAAAGCGGATAAGATTTACCCTACATTCAATTCCCCTAAGTATCTGTGCCAACTCTTTTGCATGAATTAAAGAATCGTTGAAGTTGTCAAACATTATATATTCGAAAGACAATCGTCTCTGTTTTGTCCAATCGTATTGCCGCAATAAATCCATTACCCCTATAATAGGAAATGCTTTTTCGGCAGGCATTATCGATAATCTTTGTTCTTTTTCAGGACTATGTATACTGATAGCCAGATGAGCGTTACTCTCGTCCAAGAAACGTTTCAACTTGGGTGTTACACCTGTTGTAGAAACCGTTATACGCTTCGGACTCCACGCCATTCCATAATCAGCAGTCATTATCTCGAGTGTCTTTTTCAGTTCTTCATAATTATCCAAGGGCTCACCCATTCCCATGAAAACCACATTCGTCAAGCTCTCTGCCTCGCGAACAGAATAGAGCTGATTCAATATCTCGTTTGCTGTTAGATTTCCATTAAACCCTTGTTTTCCGGTCATGCAAAACAAACAATTCATTTTACAACCAACCTGAGAAGACACACAAAGCGTTGCTCGATCGTCCTCAGGTATCATAACGGCTTCTATCAGCTTTTCTTTTTCCGTTCTGAATAAATATTTTACAGTACCATCTACAGATTGCTGAAATTCGAGAGGGTTATACCGCCCTATATCATATTTCTCTGACAGCAAAGCTCTGTTTGCCACAGAGAGATTCGTCATTTCATCGATAGATGTTATTCTTTTTTTGTAAACCCAGTCTGCTATTTGTTTGGCAGAAAATCTGGGTAAACCACACTCACCCACTACACCATAGAAATCTTCCATAGTCATACCCAGTAAGTGCCTTTTATTTTCCATATTCTAGTATTTAGCTTTTAGCAAACAGCCCTTAGCAAATTGCTAAAGGCTATCGGCTAACAGCTTATTTTATAATCTTTTCTTAATTGCTTCGCTTTCCTTTTCAAAACCCGGTTTATCGAGAAGAGCAAACATATTCTTCTTATACGCCTCTACTCCCGGCTGATCGAATGGATTTACGCCAAGAATATAACCGCTTATACCACATGCTTTTTCGAAGAAATAAAGTAACTGTCCGATACTATATTCATTCAGTTTAGGCAACTCTACTTTTATATTCGGAACACCTCCGTCAACGTGAGCAATCTGAGTACCCAACTCTGCCATCTTGTTTACAAAGTCTATTCTTTTACCTGCAAGGAAGTTCAACCCATCAAGATTCTCCTCATCAGTCGGTACTGTCAACGTTTCGTTTGGCTGAGCCACAGAAACAACAGTTTCGAAGATAGAACGCTCACCTTCCTGAATCCATTGACCCATCGAGTGAAGATCCGCAGTAAAGTCTACAGCAGCATTAAATATACCTTTATTTTCTTTGCCTTCACTTTCTCCGTAAAGCTGCTTCCACCATTCTGCGATGTAGTGCAATTTAGGATTGAAGTTTGCAAGGATTTCTATCTTTTTGCCTTTTTTATACAGCTCATTACGAGTAACGGCGTATATCTCAGCAATATTCTTCTCGAATGACACACTTGGTGCTGTTTCTTTTTCCATATAAACCGCACCCGCTACTAACTGACGAATATCGATACCAGCCAACGCAATCGGAAGCAACCCTACCGGAGTCAGTACAGAGTAACGTCCTCCCACATTGTCAGGAATTACATATTTCTTGTAACCTTCTTTTGTTGCCAACGTATACAAAGCTCCGCGAGCCGCATCTGTGATTGCAACAATACGGTTTTTAGCTTCTTCTTTACCTACAGCTTTTTCTAATTCTGCCTTCAGTATACGGAAAGCCAAAGCTGGTTCTGTTGTTGTTCCCGATTTGGAAATATTGATAATTCCAAAAGATTTACCTTTCAGGTAGGTTAAAAGCTCAACAAGGTAATCTTCACCTATATTATTTCCTGCATATAAAATAACAGGATTCTTACGATCTTTCTGTAACCAGTCAAATGCATTTGATAAAGAATCGATAACTGCTCTTGATCCAAGATAGCTACCACCGATACCCACCAATACAATCACTTCACATTTGGCTTTCAATGCAGCTGCTGTATCTTCAATATCTTTCAATTCTGCATCTGTAATAGAAGATGGCAAATTGAGCCAGCCTAGAAAATCATTTCCTTTGCCTGAACCATCGTGAAGAGCCTCATTGCATTTTTTAGCAAGAGCTGCCTGACTGTTGATATCAGCTTGGCTTATAAAGCCTAATGTTTTGCTAATGTCTAATTTGATAACCTTATCCATATTGTTTCTTTATTTTAGTATCTGTTCTCTTAATGTTTTCACTTCTAAATGTGCAGGAGAATTTTCATACAATATACGATAAACCATATCTGCAACAGGAATATCCACATTATATTTTTCATTGATCTCTCTTACACACTTTGTGCCATAGTAACCTTCCGCTATCATTTCCATCTCTACCTGAGCAGCTTTTACCGAATAGCCCTTGCCTATCATTGCACCGAAGGTACGATTGCGGCTAAAACTAGAATAACAAGTTACAAGAAGATCTCCTAAATAAGCAGAATCCTGTATCCTTCTTTCGATAGGAGAAACGATATCAACAAAGCGCTCCATCTCTGAGATAGCATTGGAAACCAATACCGCCTGAAAATTATCGCCATACTTCAGCCCGTGACAAATACCCGAAGCTATTGCATACACATTCTTCAGTACTGCGGCAAGTTCAATCCCCGCAACGTCATTCGACACAGAAGCCCGCACAAATCTATTATTGAAGACTTGAGCAATCGCATTAGCCTTCTGAATGTCGGCACAAGCGATAGTAGGGTAAGTCAATCGTTCCAAAGCGATTTCCTCGGCATGACAAGGTCCTCCCACAATTGCCATATTTTGAGGTGACACATTATAGTATTGTTCCAAATAATCTGTCACAAGCAAATTTTCCGGAGGGACGATACCTTTTATCGCTGAAATAATAAATTTATTCGCCAAACTTGTATTCAACTTTTCAAGATGACTTTTCAAGAAAGGAGAAGGTACAGCAAGAACTATTGTATCCGAATCTTCCACTGCTTGTGTAATATCCGAATAAAATGTAATTCTATCCAGATTGAACTCAACATTTGAAAGATAAGAAGGATTATGTCCTGTTTTCTTAAAATCCTCTATTTGTTCAGGGCGGCGCATATACCAGTTTATATGCTTTTCGTGATTAAGCATAATTTTGGCAAGGGCTGTAGCCCATGTACCACCTCCAAATATTGTTATTTTACCGGGAAAACTCATTCATTCATACTTTAATTAGACACAAGGGGATTAGCTAAGCTTTTTCACCCATCCTTCTACTTCGTCTACAGAAGGTAGTGCTAAATCCAGTTTATATTTTTTATTGACTTCACCTATATCTTGTCTTATCTTCTGTGAATTGACATCCTTCATGCTTTCGACAGTAAAATATCCTGCTTTTTGTAGTACAGGGACAAGATCTTCAGCTATTCCTAATTCTTTATATTTTGATACAGCATCTTTCTTTGGTGCTTTCTCGGGACGCATCTGAGGGAAGAACATCACCTCTTGTATGCTTTCCTGACCGGTCATAAACATCACCAGACGATCCATACCGATACCGATACCACTTGTAGGAGGCATACCATACTCTAATGCACGCAAGAAATCCTGATCGATAAACATTGCCTCATCGTCTCCTTTTTCAGACAATTTGAGCTGATCTTCGAAACGAGCACGCTGATCAATCGGATCATTCAGCTCAGAATATGCATTCGCCAATTCCTTGCCATTAACCATCAGCTCGAAACGCTCTGTTAGTTCCGGATTATTGCGATGCTTCTTTGTAAGCGGAGACATCTCTACGGGATAGTCTATTATAAATGTAGGTTGTATATAGTTTCCTTCGCACTTTTCACCAAAGATGGCATCTATCAGCTTTCCTTTGCCCATAGTTGCATCTTGCTCTATATCTAACTGTTTACAAACATCACGTAGCTGATCTTCATCCATGCCACTAATGTCAAAACCTGTAAAATGTTTGATAGAGTCAATCATCGTAACACGAGGATATGGAGCCTTATAGTCTATCTCCTTATCGCCCATCTTTACCTTAGTTGTACCATGAACATCTGTACAGATCTTCTCCAACATCCTCTCTGTGAAGTCCATCATCCAGTTATAATCCTTATAGGCGGCATAGAATTCCATTACTGTAAATTCCGGATTATGCGTACGGTCCATGCCTTCGTTGCGGAAATTACGAGAAAACTCATATACTCCATCAAACCCGCCTACAATAAGGCGCTTTAGATACAGTTCGTTTGCAATACGCAGATATAGAGGAATGTCTAGTGCATTATGATGCGTGATGAAAGGACGAGCTGTAGCTCCTCCGGGAATGCTTTGCAGCACAGGCGTATCAACTTCTATATATCCATGTCCATTAAGGAATTCACGCATAGAGTTGAACACTTTTGTTCTTTTAAGGAATACATCTTTAACGTTGTCGTTAACAACCAAATCAACATAGCGTTGACGATAACGTTGCTCAGGATCGGTAAAACCATCATAGGTAACACCATCTTTTACTTTTACGACAGGAAGAGGACGAAGCGATTTCCCTAAAACCGTTAATTCTTCGGCATGTACGGATATTTCGCCCATCTGTGTGCGAAAAACAAATCCTTTAACACCAACGAAATCGCCAATATCGAGCAATTTCTTGAAGACAGTGTTATAAAGCTCTTTATTTTCATCCGGACAAAGATCATCTCGAGAAATATAAACCTGTATACGTCCTTCCGAGTCTTGCAATTCCATAAAGGAAGCTTTACCCATAATACGACGCCCCATTATACGTCCCGCTAAAGACACATAACGCTTATCCGCATCATCATGAAAGCTCTCTTTGATCTCTTTCGAATATGCATTTACCTCATACAATGCAGCCGGATAGGGTTCTACTCCCAATGCTCTTAGTTCATCTAAACTTTGTCTGCGAATTATCTCCTGTTCGCTTAATTCCAATATATTCATTATTAATCTATCCTCAGATTTTTATTATTTTAATAATATTTTCGCACACGAATAACCCCGCAAAGTTAAGAAATATAATGGAAAACAAACATCTTATTTTTCACTTAAATTTGAGAGACAACACATTCCGATTCAAAATTTAACAAGGATATAAAAATCAAGAGACAAAACACAGGAAAAGAAAATTATATTTTGTTTCTTTATTCTTTCTAATTTTTACACATAAAACCTGAAACAATGTACAACAAAAAGATATTATTTTCTCTGCTTCTATTGTTCTGTGCCATATCATTGACAAATACTGCATTTTCTCAAAACCGGAAAATTGTCATTTTAAAGCTAGATGATGTAACTGCAGGAGGTACAGAAGGAGTTGTTTCTCCCCGCTGGCAACGTGTCGCAGATTATATAGAAAACAAAAAGATAAAAGCAGGTTTTGGTATAATTGGATTTTCTCTTGCCGAGGACAACCCGGCTTACTTCAAATGGATTACCGACCGTGCAGAAAGAGGTTTCATTGAATTCTGGAATCATGGTTATTATAACCGCACCAAAGGTGATACAATAGGCGAATTTGAAGGCACTTACGAGCAACAGCTCAAAGCTCTACAGTTGACAGACAGCCTTGCAAAAGCCAAACTCGGACTTCAGCTTCGGGTATGGGGACCTCACTGGAGCAGCACAAACACGAACACAGACAAAGCCTTAGCTCAATTTCCTCAAATAAAAATGACATTAGGCAGTCCTATATCTCCCGTCTACTACAAAGGATATGTATTACCCAACACTCTAGATATGGAATATCCGGTACATAACCCGAATTATGATGAATTCCTTAAGGCTTATCGCGAAAAATCGAAAGATTTAAATTATTTCTACCTACAGGGGCATCCAAATAGTTGGAACGAAAACCAATGGCAAAATTTTGTAAAAATAGTAGAGTTTTTAGAATCGGAGAATGTAAAATTCGTTACCCCATCAGAATTTCTAGAAATAATAAAAGGTAAATAAACACTAGATAGGCTTAACCTCAAATTAACAAAGTTAAATACTTAATTATGTAAAAAACAACGCCGATGGTAGTGTTTTTTGTACCTTTGCACGCTCAAAAGATGGGAGGAATCACTCCTTAACAGTTAAATGCTTTTTAGATGTCAAAAACAGCTAACATTGATGAATTACAAAACAAAAAAATAAGTAAACTTCTTTGGCAATACGCATTGCCGGCCATAGTAGGAACTATGGTGAATGCCTTGTATAACATTATAGACCGTATTTACATTGGACACGGGCCCAATCTGGGAGACCATGCCATTGGCGGGCTTGGTATTGTTTTGCCGATAATGAATCTTACCGCCGCTGTGGGTATGCTTGTAGGTGCAGGTTCAGCCAGCCGTATTTCAATATGCTTGGGTAGCGGAGATAAAGAAACCGCAGAAAAGATAATAGGAAACTCGTTCCTTATGACTCTTTTATTCACAGGAGTACTTGTTACTACGCTATTTATTTTTCTCGATCCTATATTATTAAGAATCGGAGCCACAAAAGAAACGTTTCCGTATGCGAAAGAATTCTTACTCTATTACCTGCCCGGCAATATATTTTTGACTATGTGCTTCAATTTCAACAGCATGATGCGTGCTTCGGGCTATCCTCAAAAGGCAATGTATACGATGCTAATCGGCGTTATAGCCAACATTATAATAGCTCCAATTTTCATTTTCTGGTTCGAATGGGGAATAAAAGGAGCTGCGATAGCTACTATCATTTCAATGTTTATAGGGCTATGTTTTGTCATGTACCACTTCATGAACAAAAATAGCATGTTGCGTTTACGCAGAAAGCATATTGGCTTAAACAAAAAAATAGTATGGGCGGTGGCAAGCATAGGTATGTCTCCGTTTTTCATACAAGTTGCAGCGTCTATCGTCGTATTCTTCATCAACAATAATCTGAAAACCTACGGGGGAAACATTGCTATCGAAGCTTATGCCATAGCAAACACCCTGATAATGATTATCGTAATGATTATGGTCGGACTTACCCAGGGAATGCAGCCTATTGTAGGATACAATTATGGAGCCAAAAGAATACAGAGAGTTAAAGAAACCTTGTTTTACACAATAAAAGTCGGTGTGGCTATTGGCTGCATAGGTTTAGCTATAGGCGTATTGTTGCCGGACATGATAGTTAAACCGTTCAATCCTTCGCCACCTTTAGCAGCCGAAACAGCAAAAGCCTTACGTATTGTAACGATTATGTTACCACTAGTCGGATTCCAGATTGTGGTTACAAACTTTTTCCAATGTATAGGTATGGCAGGAAAATCAATTCTATTAAGCCTTACCCGCCAGTTCCTATTATTATTACCAGCCTTGTTTATATTACCGCAGTTTTTCGGAGTAAACGGAGTATGGTATTCATTGCCAACAGCTGACTTTTCGGCAACTTTACTGACCGCAGCTTTGTTTATATGGCAGATAAATAAATTTAAGAAAATAGAATCCGCAGAGAAATTATAATATGATAGATCATTTGAACAAACAAAATATATTAGATCATTTCTCCATAACGGAGAATAACTTGCTTAAAGTAATAAACGAAGCTCTAGGTAAAGGTGCTGACTATACCGACATATTTTTTGAGCACACTTTCAGCAACAGCATATCACTCCGTGATGGAGAAGTAAATCGTGCTGCCTCGAATATAGATTTTGGGGTAGGAATACGAGTTGTCTCGGGAGATCAGACAGGGTATGTTTATGTAGAGAATACCGAAATAGCAGAACTGCTGAAAGCTGCAAAAACAGCCGCAGGAATAGCCTCTATTCCGTCAAAAGGAATAACTCCGATAGAGATAAAAGAGAAACATTTCAGAAACCACTATAAAATAGAAAGACCGTGGCTTGACATTTCTGTAGCAGACAAAAAATCATTTGTTCAAAAATTGAATGACAGAATTTTCGAGTTAGACGCTCGGGTCATCAAAGCTTCGGTCAGCCTAAACGATTCCACTTCTTATATTTTATTCTTTAACTCAGAGGGTATCCTTACCTGGGATTATCGCCCAATGAGTCTTATGTCTGGTTCATGTACAATGGAACAGGGCGGCAAGATAGAAAACGGATATGCTTCACGTGCCTACCGAAAAGGTTTTGAGTCTTTAAACAATGATCTGATAGAGACTTTAGCAAAAGAAGCCGTTGCACAAACCTCTCTGATGTTTGAAGCCATAAAACCCAAAGGCGGTGAAATGCCTGTAGTGATGGGTGCAGGAAGTTCGGGAATCTTATTACATGAAGCGATAGGCCATACATTCGAGGCGGACTTTAACAGAAAGAATATCTCTATATTTTCCGATCAACTTGGAAAAAAAATCTGTTCACCCGACATAAATGTTGTGGATGACGGCACCATAGACAATGCCCGAGGCACAATCAATTTTGATGATGAAGGAGTGGAAGCACAAAAGACCTATATTGTGAAAGATGGAGTTCTGGAAAGCTATCTTCACGACCGAATAAGTGCGAAGCATTACAACGTATCACCAACAGGAAACGGACGAAGGCAATCGTTCCGTTATGCTCCCCTACCCCGTATGCGGGTAACATATATGGAAAACGGAAACATTCCCGAAGCTGACATTATAGCGTCAGTTAAACAAGGTGTATATGTAGATAATTTCACCAATGGACAGGTACAAATCGGAGCAGGAGATTTTACCTTTTTCGTAAAAACAGGTTATCTGATTGAGAACGGTAAACTTACTCAACCGATAAAAGATATAAACATCATTGGAAACGGAGCCAAAGTCCTCACCGACATTACAATGGTGGGCAATAATCTGAAGATAGATGAAGGCACATGGACTTGTGGAAAAGACGGACAGAGTGTACCTGTAGGACAAGGGCTACCTTCGGTTTTAGTGCGCAAGCTGACTGTAGGTGGAGAATAATATCAGAAATTTATAGCATAAAAAAACAGGATCGGTATTCACGAAGAAATCGATCCTGTTTTATTTTAAATATCAGCTACTGCAAATTATTCATTGATAATACTGAAAAGCTCTTCAGCCGCTTCACGTGGCCCTTCTTTGCTTTTACCATCAATAGCCAGAGAAGTATGCATCTCTCCTATTTTTGCATCACTTTCGTCTAAAGCCAAGAAGAATTTACGTACAAGCTTTTCGGCTTTATCTCTTTCCTGCACAGGACCAAAAGGATTTGCGAAATAAGACTTAACAAGCCCTTTCTCGGTAGTTGTTCCTTTTGCCTTTCTTGCTCCGTCTTCAAAAACCTCTATTGCTTTATCGACATCCTCAAAGAAACTGATCTTTGTTTCCGATTCGGCATAATTATTAGCATATAGCATATAGTCAATCGTATACCCTCTCGATATAACCTCATAAGTAGATATCGGAATGGTTACTCGTGCATTTATTCTATCGGGGTTGGTGTAGATACCTCTATCAAGCTGAGCAAAAGCATAAGCAGGATCCAAGTCGTCAGTACGGACAAAGGCTCCTATCTCAGTTCCATATCCTTTTATCTGTCCGTCAGCTTCAAATTGCAAATATCCCATATCATCGAATATTACACGCATGTGACGTATATATTTTTCGTTGAGTGTGCGGAAAGCTTCAAGACTTTCAGATTTACCGGCTCCACTATCTCCCATTATGATAATATTTGCTTCTTTACCATTCTTCAGAGCAATGTTCACCATAGCCCCATGAATAGGCAGATTGCCTCTTTCCATTTGCTTGATATTATGCAGCGTAAGAAGCATCTTCTTCATATAACCAAAATAGTCGATATCATCGCAATAATTAGCATAACCGATCAATATATCATTCTTCTTATCCTTATGATAGAAAGTACGTTTTTCTTCATAGCCGTCAGGATATCCGAATACGTAAATCAAATCAGGTTTCTTTCCTACATAATCGTTGCCTTTAGCCAACTCGAACAAGTTAGCAAGACCTAAACCATGACACATAAAATCTTTATGGAAATAGACAAAAGCTAACAAGTTACCAACTTTTGCAGGGTACAGAAACCACTCATCCTCATTCAGAATCAAATTAGCCAAAGGGTTTGTTTGATGTTCCTGGAAGATACCATCTCTGGTATTCTTTTTCGTATATGAAATATAAGGAGGATTGATAACGACTGTTCCTATAAATGGTATAGATGCAAGCCCCTTATATTCAATCGGGCAATTCCATTGCATATCGTTAAGCATCAAGCCTGCATTCGCCCCTGCGATAGTCTGACGGTATACGCTATGACTGTATCCCATTACGGTTTCTTCTGTACGTCTGTAGATAGACAGAATCAACTCATTAAGAAGTTGGTTTGCTTGCACAAAGCGCACATTTTGAAGACCATCACCCATGCGATTGTTATGAACAACAGTAACCCTTTCCAGCCTTCTCCAATAGTTATACAGCATTTCTATAAGCTCTATAAACAAGCCTTTATCCTTAAAGAATGGAGCAAATTTATTATTTACTACCAAAAGCTCATCTATTTCACATACAGTCAAAAGCTTCATAACCTCTATCAAAGACAAGGTGAGCTCTTCATCAGTTTTGAAATCTTTAATAAAATAATCGTAAATAATCTGGTTATCTTTCTTTATTCTGAAAATAAAGGATTCAACCACCCGATGAAACGCGTAACTACTTAAAATTTTCTGTCTGTTATCACAATACTTCAAAGAGAAATTGATGATAGCACGACCCCTGTTTAATGTAAATTCTTGCAGCATCTTTGTTATTAATTAGTTAATATATTAGTATCAAAATATTTTTATCCCTAAATCTTTTATCTTCTTTATTTTCTTTACGCTCTTTTTCCGAAACAATAATGCGGCAATACATATACCGATTGCCAGACAAAAGAGTAAAGAAGATGTCAATATAAAATTGTAAACCGTGTCATGCAATAAAAATGCTGTTTTTGCACTGGTCGTTCCCTCTTCATATATCCGTATACATCCCAGCATCGTGTTGTAGGCATACAAGCCCGGTATCATGGTTATACAAGCCGGCAATGTAAATACAACCGGAGGAGTATGTATCTTATGAGCACAGTAGATACCCAAAAGCCCTATTACAACAGTGCCACTTAACGTAGCTGAGATCAAGCCAAAGTCGAAATACAACAACGTAAAACGAATAGCATGACCAAGCCCTCCCAGCAAACCGGCAACCAACAATCCCTTCTTAGGCGTTTCGAACAATAGTGCAAAACCTATAGCAACAAAAAAACTAAGAAGAGCGTCTTTCAATATATGTATTAGCATAATCAAAAATTACTTATTCCTATTATTGTCATACTAATAAACATCCCCACAGCGATACATAAGAGAATAAATCCGCCGAATGCTCCACGGGCTATACCTGTAGGAATATACCCTTCAAGCAAATCGATTATACTATTTATCAGAGGAACTCCCGGAATAAGGAATAATACAGAAGTAGCAATAGATGTTTGAGGCAAATAACCAAATCCTGATAAGATATTCAATCCTGATATGGTTGTTGTCACAAACGCTGAACAGATAACAATAACCATTAGGTTAAACTTTCTTTTAATCATCTCCTGACGCACCGCAAGCCCCACGAATGAGGCTAAAAAAGCAAAAGCCCCATCTATTAAATTCCCTCCGGCCAGTAGGCATAACGATCCGCAAGCTATTCCAATAAACAGGCGAACAAGCCAAACGGAATAACGAGAGGTATCCTTCAACCTTTTTATACGCTGGTGCAACTCCTGCAAAGAAATCCGGTCTTCGGCAAGCTCCCATGTCAGCAGACTGGTATTGGTGAGTATTCCAAAGTGTACCCCATGATGTATTATCTTTTTATTGGCCGTTACTATGTTTTCCTCATTATCCATATCGGTTACCGATACCGATACAGCAGTAAATGATATCAGCATTTCTACTTTATAGTTTGTCTTCTGTGCTATAAGTTGTACATTCCTATTAATTCTTTCACAGTGGGCTCCCGATTCAAGCAACAGGGTACTGACCTCCAATATGATGCCTACAAATTCCTTCAACGACAACTCTTTGTCTGAACGTGTGTTTTCTACATCTGCACATCGATCATCAACATGCGAATAATCAAGAATGTTTGCGCGCATTTCTTTCTAAACTTTTTACGATTAAACATAAATGTAAAAAGCTCTTTTGAACTTCTCAATGCTGCAATAAGAACACACCTGGATAATAACATCTCCTCCGACAAGAGGGATGAATGAAATTATTAGACATAACACTTTTATCGCGAAGCATTGTCAATCCGATTTAAGGCAGGTATCCTGGCTTTCACCATTTCTATTTTCCTTCCCATCTCTATACGAAACAGTGGATTTTAAATAGAAACTTTCGCGGTGATTACAGTTGCGCGACAGCTCAGGACTTTCACCTGATTCCCTATTCTCCTCAATATCTGAGGCACCTTAGCGGTTGAAGAATAATGATAAAGAACTTTCGGAAGGCAAAGGTATAGGAAAAAATAATAAATAGCACATCTTTTTTATTTTTTCCTATACAAAAAGATATAAAAGAAAACAAAAAGAGAGGAGTCTCAATCAATAAGCATTTTTATATTAAATGTTTATTTTTATGCTTAAAAACATATAACTTTGTCACAGGTTTTGGTGTCATTTACTATATCCATAGAAAATGATGAAAAGGGAATCAGGTGAAAATCCTGGACAGACCCGCTGCTGTAAGCTCCTCCAAAGACTTTGAACAATACTCTATCCACTGTTCTTACACTGAATGGGAAGGATGCTCAAAGATAAAGTAAGTCAGAAGACCTGCCAAGACCATATAGTTTGAAGCTTTCGAGGAATAAAGCTGAAGATTTAGGATGGGATTTTTTCAAATAGAAAAAGCCTTCTCTATTTTATTTTTATTCTGTTACATTTATTTAAATACGTCTGTATTTATTTCTTATTCTATTCCACGTAAGCTCTGAAAATTGAGTACTTAGAAATTTATTTTATAATCAAATGGAAGCATATAAAAACTTTAAAGGCACACGGTGGCAAGAGGAAATCAATGTAAATGATTTTATACTCCAAAACTATAAAGAATACACAGGAGACGAATCTTTTCTACAAAACCCTACTGAAGCAACAATCAAGCTATGGGAAAAGTTAAGCACAATGTTTATTGAAGAAAAAGAGAAAGGCATATATGATGCCGAGACTCGAATACCTTCTCAAATTGATGCTTATGGACCCGGATATATAGACCAAGAGCTGGAAAAAATTGTAGGGGTTCAAACAGACAAACCGCTAAAAAGAGCAATATTCCCTAACGGAGGTCTCCGTATGGTGAAACAGAGTTTGGCCGAATATGGTTATAAACTCGACAAAGGGACAGAAGAAATATTCTCAAAATACAGACGCACACACAACGAAGGTGTATTCGCTGCTTATACCGACAGCATCCGCAGAGCCAGAAGCAATGGATTGTTAACGGGCCTACCCGATGCTTACGGACGTGGACGTATTATCGGCGATTACCGCAGAGTAGCTCTTTACGGTGTAGATCGATTAATCTCAGAGCGAGAAAAACGTTTCCAAGAATGTGACCCAATTGTGATGACAGACGATCTGATTCGTCTTCGTGAAGAGCTAAGTTCGCAAATAGAAGCATTACTAGCCTTGAAACGTATGGCTGCTTCGTATGGCTTCGACATTTCTCAACCGGCGAATACAGCCCAAGAAGCTATCCAATGGACATACTTTGGATACCTGGGTGCTATCAAAGACCAAAATGGTGCAGCGATGAGCCTCGGACGTGTAACTACTTTCCTCGATATATATATCGAAAGAGATTTACAAGCAGGCTTAATAACCGAGATAGACGCACAAGAGCTTATTGATCATTTTGTAATGAAGTTACGCATAGTCCGTTATCTTCGCACCAATGAATATAATGAACTATTTTCGGGAGATCCTGTATGGGTAACCGAATCGATCGGAGGTATGACAAACAACGGAAAGTCGATGGTTACGAAAAATAGCTACCGTATGCTTCATACACTATACAACCTAGGGCCTGCACCCGAACCTAATCTAACAATATTATGGAGCGACCGTTTACCCGAAAGCTGGAAGCATTATTGTGCCAAAGTTTCTATCGACACGTCATCACTCCAGTACGAGAATGACGACCTGATGCGTCCTCAACTAGGCGATGATTACGGTATCGCATGTTGTGTATCGCCGATGCGAATAGGGCACCAGATGCAATTCTTCGGGGCAAGAGCGAACTTACCAAAGGCTCTACTATATACAATCAACGGAGGTAAAGACGAAATAACCAAAGCGCAAGTATTACCAAAGCACTGGGTAGAAAAGGTATCAGGAGAGTATCTTGACTTTGAAGAAGTGTGGGAGAAATTTGACCGCACCTTAGATTGGGTTGCCGAAACTTACGTAAAGGCATTAAATATCATCCATTATATGCACGATAAATATTCATACGAGGCTTTAGAAATGGCTTTGCATGATGTTGATATCGTTCGGACACAAGCATTCGGCGTTTCGGGGTTGTCCATTATCGCTGACTCTTTTGCTGCTATCAAGTATGGGAAAGTACGCATCGTAAGAAATGAAGAAGGTGACGCAGTCGACTATATTATAGAAAAAGATTATGTTCCGTTTGGAAATAACGATGACAAGACCGACAGGTTTGCTGTGGAAATAGTAGAAAAGTTCATGAGCAAAATCCGTAAACGTAAGATGTATAAAGATGCGATACCTACACAGTCGGTATTGACCATCACTTCAAATGTTGTTTACGGAAAGAAAACAGGAAACACCCCTGACGGACGACGTGGAGGAACACCTTTTGCTCCGGGAGCCAACCCTATGCATGGGCGTGATACCAGAGGAGCTGTAGCATCACTTTCATCTGTAGCGAAGCTTCCGTTTGCTCATGCAAATGATGGCATTTCATATACTTTCGCTATCACACCAAATACATTGGGTAAAAACAGAAAAGAAGAAGCTCAAAACCTCAGCGGACTTCTTGATGGTTACTTCTTACAAACAGGTCACCATCTCAACGTTAATGTATTTGACAGGAATCTACTTATCGACGCGATGGAACATCCTGAAAAATATCCTCAGTTGACAATACGTGTATCAGGTTATGCTGTTAATTTCGTAAAACTTACAAAAGAGCAGCAATTGGATGTTATAAACAGAACAATTACTACATCGTTCTGATACTCCGTTAATAACCAAAAAGTTGCCCCTAAAACAAAAAACACTTTTGGGGCAACTTCACTTAGTAGGAAGAAAATAAATAATGAAAGGTTTAATTCATTCTTTCGAATCTTTTGGAACTAAAGACGGCCCAGGTATAAGATTTGTATTTTTTATGCAAGGCTGCCCTCTTCGTTGCCTCTATTGCCATAATCCAGACACATGGAATATGAACGATAAGAAGTACGAACTAGCTCCGGAAGAGGCTTTTGAAGAAGTAAAGAAGGTAAAAAACTTCATACGCAATGGGGGCATAACCATTTCGGGAGGAGAACCCCTGCTGCAACCCCAGTTCATTATTGAGCTGTTTAAGATGTGTAAAAATGAAGGTTTACATACAGCTATAGACACATCAGGATATATATTAAATGATAAGGTAAAGGAAGTTTTAGAGCACACAGATCTTGTACTGCTAGACATTAAACATATCAATCCTGATAAATATAAAAACCTCACAGCAAAACAGCTGGAGCCAACACTTCGCTTCATGCAGTACCTCTCAGAAATTGAAAAACCTGCCTGGCTAAGATATGTGCTCGTTCCGGGCTTCACCGACGATGAAAAAGACCTGAATGACTGGGCAAAACAAGTTTCTGAATATAAAAATGTACAGCGAGTAGATATTTTACCTTTTCATCAAATGGGATTACATAAATGGGAGCAGTTAGGTGAAGACTACAAGCTTAAAGACATTGCACCTCCCGAACAGTCGGAAATAGAGGAGGCTGAAAATATTTTCCGAAATTATGGACTTAAGGTCTGACATATAGATTATTCATAAAACATTTTTCATTACAAAAACAAAAAAAGATCATCAATAAGAATCTAAAATTTTATTTTTAGAAAACTTTTCAACAATAATAAAATTACAACAAACTCATAATGAGCTAATTAACAACAAAAAAGAGAAAACTTAAAACAGAAAACACTTAAATAAAATATCCAATCAAGTCTTTTATTAAGTAAAATCATATAACTTTGTTAACATATACGGTTCCGAATATAATCGGATGAAAAGGGAATCAGGTGAAAGACCTGAACTATCCCCGTAGCTGTAAATTTCAGAAAGGTAGTTGGACTCTCACACCACTGTCAACGAATACTGATGGGAAGGTTACCAACTGCGAAATAAGTCAGAAGACCTGCCGTATATACATTCTAGCTTTCGGGAGAAAAGCAGCAGAATTATACAACATATTAACTCCAAATAAGTCTGTGTACTTCCCTGCTCCTGTCAGTTATATTTTAATTGATACAATAAAAGTATAAACGATAACGAATATGATTCAGACAGTTGTAAAAAGAGACGGACGTATCGTCGGTTTTAATGAGGAAAAAATCATGGCAGCAGTTCGCAAAGCCATGCTACACACCGAACAAGGAGAAGATTCCACTTTAATCAGACGGATTACAGACTATGTATCCTGTCAAGGAAATGAGCAGATGACAGTGGAGCAGATACAAGATATGGTAGAAATGGAATTGATGAAAAGCCCCCGCAAAGAGGTGGCAAAAAAATACATCGCCTATCGTGACAAACGCAGCATTGCCCGCAAAGCAAAAACGCGAGACATGTTTCTGGAAATTATAGATACCAAATCAAACGATATCACGCGCGAAAATGCAAACATGAATGCCGATACTCCTGCCGGCATGATGATGAAGTTTGCTAGCGAAACCACCAAACCATTTGTGGATGATTATTTATTATTGCCGGAGGTAAAAGAAGCTGTTCGCCTCAACTATCTGCATATACACGACAAAGATTATTATCCGACTAAAAGTCTTACTTGCGTACAACATCCTTTAGATAAAATATTACAGAATGGTTTTTTTGCAGGACATGGAGAATCTCGTCCCGCAAAACGCATCGAGACAGCCAGTATGCTAGGTTGTATCTCTCTGGAAACAGCGCAAAATGAGATGCATGGCGGACAGGCTATTCCTGCTTTCGATTTTTATTTAGCTCCATTTGTACGTAAAAGCTTTATTGAAGAAATAAAAGTTCTCGAACAAGCTACAGGAATAGAATACAAACATTTGTACGAAACAGAAATAGAAGATTATATCCCTTGTTGCGTCAAAGATTTAGCAGGAGACAAACGAATTATACAGCATGCTATAAACAGAACAGTGAGCAGAGTTCACCAATCGATGGAGGCCTTTATTCACAATATGAACACAATCCATTCTCGTGGAGGAAATCAGGTCGTATTCAGTTCGGTCAATTACGGAACGGACACCTCCGCTGAAGGGCGCTGCATTATTCGCGAATTACTCCACAGTACATACGAAGGAGTAGGAAGTGGCGTAACGGCTATTTTCCCTATACAAATATGGAAAAAGAAGCGAGGCGTAAACTATTTGCCGGACGACAAAAACTATGACCTTTATATATTAGCAAGCAAAGTAAGTGCCCGCCGTTTCTTCCCTAACTTCTTGAATCTAGATGCGACATTCAACCAACATGAAGACTGGAAAGCAGACGATCCTCGGCGATTTGAACACGAAGTAGCTACAATGGGTTGTCGGACACGCGTATTCGAAAATCGCTTTGGGAAAAAGACATCTATCGGACGGGGGAATCTCTCTTTCTCCACCATCAATCTTGTACGCATTGCCTTAGAATGCAGAAATATAGAAAATGAAAAAGAAAGAATAGATTGCTTCTACAGCAAACTAAACCAGATACTCGACTTAACAGCATTACAATTGCATCGCCGTTTCGAATTTCAGAAAACTGCCGCTCCTAAACAATTCCCATTACTAATGTCTGTATTATGGGAAGGATGCGAGCAGGTAAAAGATGAGAACACGATAGAGAAGGTAATTAATCAAGGCACATTGGGCATTGGTTTTATAGGACTTGCCGAAGCTCTTGTTGCACTTGTAGGTAAGCATCATGGAGAAGATGAGCAAGCTCAAAAACTCGGACTGGAGATAATAACTTATATGAAAGATCGGGTAAATGAATTCTCAGAAAAATATCAGCATAATTACAGTGTACTTGCAACTCCTGCCGAAGGGCTCGCCGGACGCTTTACTCGTCGAGACAAAAAAGACTTTGGGCTAATCAAGGGCATCACAGATCGTGAATATTATACCAATTCCAATCACGTACCCGTATATTACCAATGCAGTGCACATCAGAAAGCAAAGACAGAGGCTCCCTATCATGACCTAACTCGAGGAGGACATATCTTTTATGTAGAGATAGACGGTGATGCCACACACAACCCCGATGCTATATTGACAGTAGTAGATATGATGGATAAATATAATATGGGGTATGCATCAGTCAATCACAATCGCAATCGTTGTTTGAAATGCGGCTATGAAAATTCGGATACAAAGCTCACCCGATGCCCAAAATGCGGTAGCGACGAAATAGATCGCCTGCAACGCATAACAGGTTACCTGGTAGGGACAACAGACCGATGGAACAGCGCAAAACTGGCAGAGTTAAACGACCGCATTATTCATGAATAAATTATCAATACTAAACATTATACATGACACCACAGTAGATGGTCCCGGATTCAGAACGGCCATCTACGCTGCGGGTTGTGCACACAGATGTTCGGGATGCCACAATCCCCAATCGTGGAATATAGAAAATGGCATACCACACACCATTGATCAGCTATTAGAGATAATAAAAGAAGATGAATTCGCAAACGTTACCTTTTCAGGTGGAGATCCCCTGTTTCAAGTAGAAGGTTTCACACAGCTTGCACAACGAATAAAAGCAGAAACAGACAAAAACATCTGGTGTTATACCGGATTTTTGTATGAAAACATTCTAAAATCGGAAAGGCTTTCTCTAATTCTTCCTTTTATCGATTTTTTGGTAGACGGGAGATATATTGAAACACTGCGAAGCGAAGAGCTACGATTCAGAGGCAGCAGCAATCAAAGAATCATAAATGTGCAAACTTTGGATGAATACGGGGATTCACCTCAACTATAAGAGCTTTCAAAAAAAAGTGATAAAATAACACATTCTTGAATAAAATCCATACCAATTTTTAAAATAAATATGATAAATTTATGCGATAAAAAAAGATTTACTAAAACTTAGATTAAAGTTAACCACTAAACATATCTCAATCTCAATAAATGTAAGTCTATGATGAATAAAGAGGTTGTAAACAACTTGGTGTATAGAATCAAATCTGCACTTCCCGAAAATGTCAAAATAGCCCATTACCTGATGGATTTGTTATCGTTAGGCCGAGAAGCTGTATATCGCAGACTAAGAGGAGAGATAACATTCAATCTGGATGAACTCATACTAATATCCAAAGACTTGGACATATCTTTAGATAGTATTGTAAATCCTGAAAAAATGGAAAAATATGGCATTTTGTTTGAAACAAAAATGCTGATAAAAGATACTTCTTTAAAACATCTTATGGAGAACCTCAAACAGACATTAAATGGACATGTCGAATTGTGTAAACTCGCAAACAGACACCCTGAAGCTAAAATGTCTATCGCAACAAATACGATGCCCTATCAGTTTTTTCTCAATTACAGAAATCTGGCGAGAATTCCATCTTACAAATGGTTGTATCAAACTCAACCAGTTGAAAATATGATGTCCTTTAGTGACTATAAAGTATCGGATGAAATAATCAACCTTGCTCATGAATTTGTAAAAGAATATAATACCATTGACTCTGATTTTATATTTGATCCTAACACCTTTAATTCTATAGTTGAAGACATTGTTTTTCTTTACAAATTAAATTTAATAACTAACGAAGAGGTCAACTTGTTGAAAGAAGAATTTTTGAACTTGATTGACGACCTCGAAATAAAAACTGCATCGGGTAAATTTAGCCCAACCTCAAAAATATCGGTTTATATATCTAATATTAGCATAGATACAACTTACACATTTCTAGAATGGGATAATAATCAGGTAACACATTTCCGCATATATGGCCTTTGCAGTATAAACACTGAAGATCCGACTATATGTAAAGTACATAAAACTTGGATTAATTCATTAAAACGATACTCTACATTAATAACACGGAGTGCGGATTTAGTTCGAATCGAATATTTTAACAAGCAAAGAGAATTTATAATGCAAAAATTATAACTATTTCCTATACCGCATTTTCAATAACAGGCACGGTTAAACTTTTTCCTTAATTTGTGCTGACATACCTTATCACACTTTATAGAAAAACACGAATAAAGACACAGAATAAACACTGTTGTCGAATCAGCCTATTGTCTAATACAGATTAATATTTCACTTTTACACTTCGTTTTTTCAATCTTATCATATAAACTGTTCACCCATAACTGTCTAAAAAATAGGACAAACGATATTCATTCGTTATATCGAATACAGAAAAGTTTAGACTTAAGGGCTCTACAAATATACTTATGCAAGGCCATGGGCTGAACAATAAACTCTCTAATATTAAGTCCATAAAAGAGCTTTTTCTTTTATAAAAAGTATATCTACGAAGTAGAAAATATAATATATGCAACAAAACAATAAAGCTATAAAAAGACTAGTTACATTAATAAAATTGGCAATTCCTGACAATGTCAAGATTTTATATTACTTAATGAATTTGCTCTCCTTGGGAAGAGAAGCTGTATATCGCAGATTGAGAGGAGAAGTAATGTTCAATATGGATGAACTCATTAAAATATCTAACGACCTAAACATTTCATTGGATGACATTATCAATCATCAAAAAAAGGACGCTAAAAATGCATCTTTTGAAACAAAGATGATTATAAGTGATAACCTTGAAAATACACTCAAAAAAGTTGCAGAATCATATATAGAACTTCATAAAGTAGCACGGCAGTCCACAAATGCAAAACTTATCATTGCCTCCAACATGATCCCTTTTCAGCTTTTTCTGGAATATAAAACTTTAGCGAAAGTCGCATCTTACAAATGGCTATACCAAACAAAAGCAATAGAACATAAACTGCCTTTTTCGGAGTATAAAATTTCGGATGAAATTGCGAACCTGGTTCATGAATTTATAAAAGAGAGTAAGACTATTGATACTGAATACATCTTCGACTGCAATACTTTTACTTCATACATTAAGGATATAGTTTTCTTCTCCAAGCTTAAATTGATAACAAAACCGGAAGTCATACTACTAAAAAAAGACCTCCTCGACTTAATAAACAATCTCGAAACAAAAGCTGCGAAAGGCAGTTTGGGTACATCATCAAAGATATCTGTTTATATCTCGAGCATCAATATAGAATCTTCTTGTTCTTTAATCAAGTCAGACAATAGTCAAATAGCTCATTTTAGAGTTTATGGGATAGGTGGTATTACGAGCTTCGACTCCCAACTACTGGAAGTTCATCAAATCTGGATTGAATCGATGAAACGATATTCTATTCTTATAACGGGAAGTGCCGATCTAATAAGAAAAGAATATTTTAATGAACAGAGAAAAGCAGTCGAAATAATGTTGGGAGAGGATACAACTTCTGACGATTAAAAATTTAACAACTATAAGTTTACCTGCAATTCAATGTATATTCAACTTTTTTTTCACGTCAATACATCGAATATCCTCCCTAACCTTATCAACAAGCTCTAAAATAGATACATTATTAACAGCGATGTCGATATAGCTTATTGTTTACACAAAATAAATCTCTCAATTTTGTCAAAAATTCCCGAACAGACAAACAGCATGAAGGTAATATAAAGATATAAGATAAAAATATCGTAGCACATATATCTAGACATATCATCAAGACGAATTACTCTATCACCCTAATTATAAATAAGTTTTGCATTTGTAACTATCGTTACGTGAGGTATTATTTATGCTGTCCTGTTTTTTACAAAACAAAATATGATTGTAGCACAAATTAATAGAAATAAACTAAAAGAGAACTTATGAATCGAAACAAATCAGTAACAACATTTCTCGTTTTTATAATGTTGTTCTTGCCCTTATCTACACTACAAGCGCAAGTCTCAATCGGCTCGGGTGAAGAGCCTATATCCGGATCTATCTTACAACTAAAAGAGAAAGATGCGGTGACCGATGCGAGCTCTAATGCACATAGGGGTTTAGCCTTACCACGAGTAACCTTATCAGAAAAAAAAGCTCTTTATCCCATGTTCTTGGCAGACCCGGATGATCCGGCTTCGGGACCGAATACTGCCTATAGCGGAGCAGCCAATAAGGAGGCTTTAGATAAGGCTCATACGGGCTTGATCGTTTACAACCTGACAGAGAATGATGATAAAGAATTATGCTTAGGTTTAAATCAGTGGGATGGAGAGCAATGGAATTGTTTCCAATACGCTTTAGGAAAAGCTGTTGTTGAAATTTCATGCCCCGATGTATCAATAATGGGATCTTATGTAGAGAGTACCGCATTAACAAGCGAAAATAAAATAAAACTAATTATAGATGTAAAAAAGCCTGGGGCATGGACTGCAAGTGCTTCTATCAATGGATCTTCAAATGGTTACTCTTTTTATGCAAGTGGTGTATTCCTTGAAAAGGGACAATATGTAATTTATCTCGATGGACAAGGCATGCCTGTTAGCCCACAGAATGATAACTTTACGATTAAGATCAATGAAAGCAACATCTGTTCGACTACAGTTAAAGTACAATCTAAAATAGGAGGATACGACTTGCTATGCAGCTCTACTACCGTAATAGGAAAATATCTGAAAGGGATAGAATTAGATGGGACCAATACGATTACAATAAGAGTTAATGTCTCTAAATTAGGATCTTATCTCATTGAGACAAATGAATCAAAAGGAATAAAGTTCTCTCAATCCGGAGACTTTACAACTCTTGGTGTAAATACAGTCACGCTATATGGCACAGGAACACCAACTGTAAATGAAGACATCGCACTAACTTTGACCGCAAATACAAATTCTGGAAATGCAACATGCAATGTAACTATACCAGTGACATTACCTAAAATGACCTATGCCATAATTGGGAGTGGAGGCTATAGTTGGAATACATCCCTAAGATTAGCTGCATTAACTAACTCAAACAAGTCGTTTGGCCCGGACGGGATCGTTAAAATAAAAGAATTTTCGAGTTTATGGGTAACAACCAATGTCAATGATGCAGCAACAATGCTGAATAATGGATATAACGGTCAGTATCCTGATATAGTATTATACTTTGCTTATGGAGCTTCACCTAATGATAATATTTCTAAAGCTTTAGCTAGCTACATCAACCGAGGTGGAGCTATAATCTATGGCTCTTCCGATAATACAGCTTCAGCCGTAAATGTATTAATGAATGGGATATTTGGGATAAGCCCGGCACAGAATCAAATATCAGGAACATATTCTAATGCTGATGGATATCAGGTTAACAACTATACTGATAATAAAGTTATCAATGGTCCATTCGGAAACACTGCCGGATTATATTGGGTTGAAGATTCCAGTTCATCGAACTCTATTGTTATGTCATCATTGCCAGATGGCTCTGTGCAAATATGTCCGGCATCAAACACCTGGTCTAAAATGAAACAAAGTCCAACGACATCCATTGTTTGGATGAATGATGTAAAAAACTTCATCTATTTCGGAGACTGTGTTGCTACGAGCAGTACCACTACAGCGGGAGACATATGGTATCCGGCAAGATACACTTCTGACGGAGTGCCATTCTATTTTATACAACAATATGGCACACAAAATGGAGGAGCCACCCCACCTTGGGGTACTAATGCAAACTCTTTTTTAGAGTTAAACTCTGTCGCCTACCTAATCAAAAAGGTTGCAACAGAAGGAGGAATTAATCCTCACTAAATAAAAGATAACTCAAGGGGATTGGCTTAACTAGTTATTAAATTAAAGATAGTAATCTCTAGAGCTTTTGGGACTTTTCAATCTTAGGCAGGCTTTCCTAAAAAGGCCTGATTAACAAAGCTATGCGTAGGAAAGGGAGATCTCTGTATCTCCCTTTTTAATAAAAACCGGTTAGGAATAAATAAACGGGTAAAATTTATATTAAACATTTTATTGTCGAAAGAAGATTATATGCCAAACCTTAACAATTTTAGAAATATTCATATCGGAAAGTTAATTCAAAAACGCATGTCGGAATGCAATGTGGATATTGACCGGGCATGTAATTTCCTGAAAGTATCAGAGGAAGACATTAAAGATATGTTTGATCGAAAGTCTTTAGAGAGTGAACTCTTATTGCATTGGAGTAAATTGCTGGAATATGATTTTTTTCGAATCTATAGTCAACATCTTATTCTTTATGCTCCGCAGGATATCAATAAAACAAATAGGGAAAAGAACACATCTCTACCAGTATTTAAAAAGAACATCTATACTCACGAAGTAATTATGTACCTACTAGAACTAATAGAAAGTGGGCGCAAAAACAAACGTGACGTACAGCAAGAATACAATATTCCTTCAACAACAATTAACCGCTGGATGAGAAAATATGGAAATAACACAAACAAACCGAATGGAGAGGAAGAAAAAACAAAATTTGAAAAACAAAGAGAATAGACCCTTATACCATAAGATATATGCCGACATGATTCGTGATAAATATCCCGATAGAGAGGCGAATTGCATCAATTACTTAAATAAAAGGAATTGGACTGCTTTAGACGTAATACGGGTTAATATGATTTTATTCTCAAATAAACAAGGGCGCAAAGAAATACTTTTGGGACAACGTCACCGCGCTTACGACCAAAAAAGTATAAAGCAAATACTCCAAGATCAGAAAGAGAACATGCTAAATAACAAAGAACTAGCCACAAAATACAAACTTAGTCGCAATACTGTCGCCAAGTGGAAAAAACTGTTCGGAGAAGAAGTAAGCGAGTAGACAGCCATTCTTTTCTCAAACCGATTTCTTGACGTTTTAAACCTTATTTATTAATATTGCCTTGTTATTAATATCAACATGCTGCTAAAATGAAAATAAAAAAAATAACAGAGGATAAAGACCGGTTTATGAATCTGCTGCTATTGGGCGATGAACAGGAAAGCATGATCTACAGATATTTAGAAAGAGGAGAACTATTTGCGTTATACGACACTGATCTAAAAACCGTTTGTGCCGTTACCCAAGAAGACGAGAAAACTTTCGAAATCAAAAATATTGCAACTTACCAAAAAGAACAGGGGAAAGGATACGGGAGTTTAATGATGAGATATATAATTGAAAACTATAAAGATAAATGTGACATATTATTGGTTGGCACAGGCGACGATCCTACTATATTGTCATTTTACAAAAAATTTGGCTTTGTATATTCACACACCGTAAAAAACTTTTTCATAGACAATTACAACCATGAAATATTTGAAAATGGCAAGCAACTGACAGACATGGTTTATCTAAAGAATGAAATGACAAAATCCTGACAGATTTCTCTATCAGGATTGCTGTGCACCCTTAACAGTTCTACTCTCAAACCTGTATTTTGGAATTTGATCACTTTATTGCCTTTTATCACACAAAGGAGCAATATCCCGTAAGGTTTTTAGATAGTGGATAAATTCAAGAGTATCTTTATGCGTGCTAATTATAGCATCAGATTGAGACTGTATGAATAGAATGACATAGTTATATAAAAATTCATCCAATAGTTTAGCAAAGTCTTTAGGTGAAATATCTTCTTTAAAGAATGTATATATCGGTTCCAGATTTATATCCCCTCTTTCTAATTTTTCCATAAATGTTTGCATTAGGCTTACTGCGCTTTTGTAAGGGTTGCTATATTTGAGTTTGTATAATTCACAATTGCAAAGTAAATGGCACAGCCTCTTATATCCTATCAATTGAGACAATAAGATATCAGAAACACAAATAATATATTAATATCCTAACTGTTAAAATATTATCCTCACAAATAAATTATTATTTGCTCTAAATGCTTATTTTTGCATATAAACAAATTCACAAATA
The DNA here is from genome assembly GCF_004569505.1 of Dysgonomonas mossii. Taxonomy (NCBI): domain Bacteria; kingdom Pseudomonadati; phylum Bacteroidota; class Bacteroidia; order Bacteroidales; family Dysgonomonadaceae; genus Dysgonomonas; species Dysgonomonas mossii. The sequence goes on along the minus strand of NZ_SPPK01000003.1, from coordinate 400,601 downwards.
GAAAGACATGGAAGAAACAAGCATAAAGAAGAGCAATCATGGTCCAAACGTCCGCCGTTGGAGAGAATGGCGAAATATCAATCAAGATGTTCTGGCAGAGCAAATAGGAGTATCACAAGCTACTCTTTCGAGCTATGAGAAAAAGGATAAGCTCGAACAGGATATTTTAGAAAAGATTGCTAAGGTTTTAGATATTCCTATTGAAGCTATTACCGAATTAGAACAAGGAACAGCAATAAATATTATATCAAGCACCTTTCATGACAGTTCTGCTGTTAACCATTATACTTTTAATCCTATAGAAAAGATTGTAGAGCTTTATGATGAGAAAATAGCTTTATACGAAAGAATGTTGAAGGATAAAGAAGAGGCTATTTCTTTATTGCATGAGGTGTTGAAGGAGAGGAAGGGGTGAAGTTCTGATAGGCTCACAAAAATGAAAAACACAGAGATTCAATTTATTGAAGATTTAGGATTGATTTATGAGTTAAGGGGGTGGTAGCGAAGCCGTAGATACTATATAATTATCCTTATAAGTTTATATTTGAATATAAGTTTTATAGATTTGGGGTATACATATAAAATGATGAAAAGAACCATATTTTATTCATGGCAATCTGATTTACCGAATAATACAAATCGTGGATTCATTGAAGATTGTATAAAAAAATCAATAAACGATGTTGCCAAATTTATACCTTTTAACCTTGAATTAACTTTAGATAAAGATACTTTTAATGAACCTGGAAACCCTGAAATAGTTAATACCATTCTGTCTAAAATTGAAAACGCGAAAATCTTTATAGCTGATATTTCTATTATAAACTCAGACTCAAAATTAAGGAAAACCCCTAATCCGAATGTACTTTTTGAATTAGGGTATGCATCAAAAGCATTAGGTTGGGAAAGAATTATATGTATTTATAATTTAGACTATGGAAGTTTTGATGAATTACCATTTGACTTAAAACATAGAAGACCTATCGCTTATACTCTTAATAATAAAACAAAATCAGAAGCAAAAAATGGTATAGCTAATGCTATAATAAAAACAATAACAAGTCTACAAGATAGAGGTCTTCTTTTTGACGAAATGGAAGATTTTTTAAAGAAAAATGTAGATACCGAAATCTTAACGATAATAAATCATCTATCAAAAGTTCTATTTGGCATTCAGGATAAACCAAATTTACTTATCCATACAGGCAAACTTTTAAATTTGAAAAGGAATGAGTTATTTAATATTTTAAAAAATAAACCAATTCTAGGATTTCATATATTTAAAACTTTTGAAGAGAATTATAAATCATTACGAAAAATATATGAGAACACTATATCATCGCCGCATTATAAACGTGAAATAATTGTTATAATACTAAAGTTACTTGATTGGTTGGCGTGGTATAATAAAATTATGCAAGAGCGTACATATCCAAGTATGTTTATCATTTCAAATGTTATTGTAAATAGAAAACTTAAAATAATTGGAAGTAATAATAAAGATTTGCCAAACAGGTTGATTTTAGGAGAATGCATAGAAGATGACAAATATAGGGTTGTTGATTTTGGTGATATAATTCAAAAAAACAGGTTGCAAAATGCATTAGTTAATTTTCAAATTTCAGATGATAAACATTTAGAGGTATATATTAATGTTCTTGAATCATTTATTGAAAATGTAAATTTATGGTTAGATAAAACTAATGGTGAGTTTATTGTAGATACTTTCAATAATTTTGAAATGAAATAAAATATATTAACAATAAAAGCTTAATACACTGGTATAATTGAAGCGCACCAGCGTGCGCTTCTTTCTTTTATATAAAAATATTATCAATAACTATTTGCATTAAAATAGTAAAGCCTGACAGATTTCTCTATCAGGCTTTCTTTTGTACCCTTAACCGTTCTATTCTCGAACCAATTTCTTGAAGATTTAGACTTAATTTATGAATTGAGAGAATGGATTCCGAAACTGTACAAAAAAGAATATATTACATTTGTAATACCTTCAAATATAAAAACGATGAGGTTGTTAAATAGTGATATTACTTTTTTAGAATGGGATGTACTTCCTATCTCCGAAAAACGAGAGATGTGGAACCATTATTGGAATCCATACGAACCCCAAATAGGAGCCTTTACAAAAAGAGAAATAGTTGATAATCTTACTAAATCGATACCTATAAATGCGCTACAATGTGGTATAAGAAGTTTTGGTTGGGGAGTTTACATGCTGTTTGTTATTGTTGATAATTCAAAAATAAAAGTCCCAAAACAATTTTCAGACTTATCTGTCAATAAAGGGGTTATTAAAGATTGGGTAAATAAAGATGAAGCTAAAATAACATTCAATTATGGAGGGACGTTGATAACTAACATGAATGAGAAAATAGTTATCGGATAATATAAGAACCTATATTATATATTGCCCTATAAAACACAAACCAAAAATTTTGTACTTGATTAATATCTTATAAAAAAAAAATTGCGAGACAAAAAATAAAAAAGCGGAGATAGTTTTTCAACTTTCTCCGCCTGAGTACCCAGAGCCGATACACAACCTATTAAACATCATCCAATCAAAAGAATGTAAACACATAATTATAAGATATTTATATAATAATAAAGAAGTAGAATTTTCTCTTAATTTGAGCGTTTTCTGTTATTTTTTACACCTTTTTTACACCCCAATTGAAATATTATTTTACCTTTGCCAATAAGAGTTAAGAAAGATAATATAACCTCAATATCTAACTGAAATGGCTAAAATTCAAACAAAAACCAAAGAAAATCCCAAATTACAGCAGAAAGCATTGGCGGATGGCAGGCAAAGTCTATACCTTGAATACTACATGGGATATAATAAAGTGATTGATGAAACTACAGGCAAAGAAAAGATTAAGCATATTAGAAGTAAGGAATATTTAGGGTTATATCTTTTAGCTAATCCGAGAACACCGGAAGAACGCCAGAAAAACAAAGAAACTCTGGCTTTGGCTAATGAGATTCGTACAGACAAAGAAAGAGAATTAGTTAACCAAAAGCATGGTAAAGTATCTCCGGTGAAACAAAAAATAAACTTCATTGACTATTATCAGTCTTATGTAGATACCTATACAAAGAAAGACATTCGCATGATGGAAGGAAGCCTTCAACGATTCAAAGATTTCTTATCTGAATACTACCCTGCATTAAAAGCTAATGTTCGCCCCGATCAGATAGATAAAGATATGATGATTAAGTTTGTCGAATATTTACAAAGCCGATCTGTGGGAGAAGGAGCGAGAGGATATTTTCAACGGTTTAAAAAAGTCGTAAAATATGCAGCAGAAAAAGACATATTCCTTAAAAACCCATGTAATGGGGTTGTTTGTGTTGTAGATGATAGTGCATTAACTAAAGATGTGCTAACATTGGAAGAAATACAGCAGCTTGCTAAAACTCCCTATCAAAATGGCGATATAAAAAGAGCATTCCTTTTCTGCTTATATGCAGGGTTAAGATATTGCGATGTAGTCGATTTAAAATACAGTAATGTAGATTATTCAGGTAAACGAATAAAGTTTGAACAAGCTAAAACTAAAGGCCATTCTAAGCATTCTATTGTAATCTTGCCATTGAGTCAAACATTATTATCACTGATTGGAGAAAAGCCATCTAAAGATGATTATATATTCAAATTACCAAGTCATACGGGATGCTTAAAAGCTCTTAGAACATGGGTTGCTCGTGCAAGGATTGATAAGCACATTACTTGGCATTGCGCCAGACATTCTTTCGCCGTTAATCTTTTAGGAGAGTGTCAAACCGATATAAAAACTGTAGCCTCACTTTTGGGACATAGTGGATTGAAACACACTGAGAAATATACCCGTGCTGTAGATTCGTTAAAAGAAAAAGCTGTAAATTCATTGCCAGAAATAAAATTTTAAGATATGTTTGGTTATATTCTTAATAAATATATACAGAGCGATTTTTTTACTTTTCAACTAGGAGAATCTTTCGAACAAAAGTGTAATGCGCCCAAAGATAAATGCGGAATTTATCTCATATATGAGGTTCTTAATGATTGTGAAAATTTGCTTTATATTGGAGCAAGTGGACAAAGAAATGCTGATGGGACAATAAAAATCAGAAAAGGAGGAATGTATGATAGATTAATAAACGGCTATCATCCAAATCAATTTGGATTTGATATAAAGAATAATAATAAGAGAATCAAAAGAAAAAAGCAATTTCCTCTTATGATGAAAGAATTTGAAATTGGAATGATAAAAGTCTATTGGTGGGTAACCCACGATGATAAGTTTAATGATTTCCCAACTGACATAGAGGGGTTAATAACAAATAGGTATAAATCGGAACATTATAATAAACTACCGAAATGGCATCAGTAAAAAGTGAGAGTAAAATTATATTATATCAAAGTCCTGATGGAAACACTCACATAGACGTCAAGTTAGATGGTGAAACTGTATGGATTAACCGTCAACAGATAGCTGAATTATTTGATAGGGATATTAAAACTATTGGTAAGCATATCAATAATGCTCTACAAGAGGAATTGAAGGAAATTCCAACTGTCGCAAAATTTGCGACAGTTGGAATAGAAGGTAAAAGGCGTGTTGAAAGACAAGTCGAACACTATAATCTGGATATGATTATTTCTGTAGGATATAGAGTAAAATCAAATCGAGGTATTCAGTTCCGTATCTGGGCAAATAAAATCTTAAAAGAATATCTTGTAAAAGGCTTTGTTGTCAATCAACAAGCTAAGGTTAAACAGTTGCAAGAAGCATTGAACTCGATAAAGGTATTAACCGGAATAGCGACCAGAAGCGAAACTACAAAAGAACAAGCTAATGATATACTACAAGTCATAAGTGACTATACCTATGCCCTTGATACTTTAGACAAATATGATTACCAATCCCTTGAAATAAATAATACTACCGAAAAAGAGCAATTCCAAGCCAACTATAACAACGCAATGGAAGCAATCGATACGCTTCGACACAAATTTGGCAGTAGTGGACTCTTTGGAAACGAAAAAGACCAATCATTCAAAAGCTCTATTAATACAATTTATCAGACTTTTGGAGGAGAAGATTTATACCCAAGTGTTGAGGAAAAGGCTGCAATGTTATTATATTTGGTTGTTAAAAACCATTCTTTTAGTGATGGTAACAAAAGAATTGCAGCTTTTCTCTTCTTGTGGTTTTTAGAAAACAATGGAATCTTATATAAATCAGATGGCTCAAAATTGATAGAAAATAACACCTTGGTAGCTCTTACTTTGATGATTGCAGAGAGTAAGACAGAAGAGAAGGATGTTATGGTAAAAGTAATTGTAAATCTGACAAATAGAAACAATTAATAATATTTGATATTAGACAAATTGTTAAATAAAATAAGACTAAATAAAAGATTGGATAAACGGCATCCCTTTGTCTGAAAATTTTAATTGGAATAAATCTTATTTTAGGAAATAAGGTTACTATCTTGACATTTCTTTTTTCCAAAAAATTATTGAAGGATGTAATATATTTTCTAATTTTAACAATTGTATTATAGATAGTAATAAAAAAAGACCATTATGAAACCTCTTAGATTCATCCCAATTCTGGCTATTTTATTGATATCATGTAATATTGAATTAACTCCTGATTCAAAACTCCTAGAATTATCCGAGCAGTTGATTGAAACCTATCCAGACAGTGCGCTTATATTCTTAAATTCAATACAATTTGAAGAGAAATTTTCTGATAGCCAACATGCAAAATATCATTTATTAAAGATTAAAGCCAAAGATAAATGTTATGAAGATATTTCATCAGATACAATTATTTTCAAAGTAAAACAATATTATATTTCCAAAAATGACAAAGAAAATATTGCCCAATCTTTCTTATACTCAGGGCTTGTATTATTAGAACAAGGAGATAATAAAAAAGCAATGCTGGAATTCCTCGAAGCTGAAAGATATATCTCTGGGGTTGATAGACAAGACTGTTTAAGGGGCTTGATTCAATCAAGTATTGCAGAATTATTTTATCAGGAATTATTGCTTGATGAAGCAATTAAAAGATTTAAAACAGCAGCGTTTCATTTTAGTAAATCCAATCATTACACAAATGAAGCTATTACATATAACCAATTAGGACTCTGTTTCCTTATGAAAGAGTCACAGAATGATTCAGCTTCTTTTTATTTACAAAAAGGTTTGGAAATAGCAGATGCATCAAATGATTTAAAGTTAAAAGAAGGATTCCGGCAAAATCTAGGTTTGTTGTATCGTGAGAATGGAAAGCCTGATAAGGCTATTGAATTTTTTAAAGATGCTTTAAACTATACAGAAGATAATGTTATAACTGCGAAAATCTATTATAACATTGCCAAGACATATCTATCTGAAAACAATATTGATTCGACTCAATATTTTATAAATATGGCTCGCATTTTACCCCAATCCGAAACCGATTATCATACAAAAAAGTATTTGAATGAATTAGAATCGAAAATATTAAAATCAAAAGGTGACTATAAACAAGCTTTGTCTTTAAATGAAGAATATTTAAGCTTTATGGAGGAAGAATATTTGATGAATGAAAACAAAGCTATTTTAGATATTGAAAAAAAATATAACTATGAACTAATTAAAAATAAACATAACAATCTTTTAATAAAAAATCAGAGAGTGATTATTATATTCTTAGCTTTATTCATATTGTCTATTATTATGGGGATTTCCTATTACATTAAGTTATCCCTTAATAAAAAAGCTTTAGAAGAAGCAGACCAAAAAATAATAGCATTCACTGATATGGTCGAAAGTTACAAGCAAAGAGTTGAATCCTTCAAGCAGAAAAATGAATCATTCAAACAACAGGAAGAAACATTTAAATCTGTTCTATTCAGGCATTTCAATATATTAAAGAAAGCTGCATTATTGGAGGGCTATATTAGGCAGAGAGATCGAGAGGATGGAGCCAAAATCTTGAAAAAGTTTAATGAAATAATCTATGGTAAAGAAAAACTAGATTGGAATATTCTTTATGACGCAATGAACAAACTACATAATGGATTTCTAGACTCGCTTTATAAAACTTTTCCAGAACTTGATGATGAGGAATTTAAAATCTGTTGTCTTATATATAATGATTTTAGTAATACCGAAATCTCTATTATTTGTGGGTTAAGCAATCGATCAATTACTGCAAGACGGTCATCAATACGCAAAAAAATAGGTGTTGATGACTATGGAAATATAAATGAATTCTTAAAAAAGAGTGTAGAATACTAATATTGAGGTTGAAAAAACACGCAGACCTTGTCTCTAACCATTTATTTACACATTTAATTTTCAGCAGTTTACATTTTTATTCTGTTGTAAAAAAGTTACACGCCTATTTATATCATTAATAATATTAAACACCTTACTCTACATTTGCATATAAATGTTAAACCCAGAGATAAGTTATGAAAAAGTGTTTATTATTATTTGTTCTTATAGTTTTATTACTGCCTTTAAATCTGTTTCCATCTGACATTTCATTTCTTAAGAATGAAATGCATAGTTATCTTACATCATTCAAAAAGAGTAAAAAGATACAAATGAAATATGAGTCTGCATCTTTACGTGCAAGAACAGGTAAAGAGCAAGTAATAGTATTTCAAGATTTAGATAAGTTGAAAATTTATACTAATGTACCATTTATAACAACAATTGAAATCCGTGATAAAAATAATATTCTCTATAAAATACAACACAAACTGCCCTCTCTTGAAGAATTAGAAATTAACTTAGGCGATCTTGAATCTGAGGTCTACACGTTGATTATATTTCTTTCTGAAGATGATTATTACATAGGTGATTTTTTTATTGAATAGTTTCAATACTATTATTTTATTAACCATAAAGTATCTAAAATGAAGAAAATTAAAAATTTACTTGTGTTTTTCATGATTGCCGGGCTTGTTTTGTCTTGTAGCAATGATGATGTAATTGAGGATAAATCGGCTTCGGTAGATAATCCAATGGCATTGACTGGCGATGAGTTAAATAGTCTGAACTCTGGACAAGGGCAAGAACTATCAGAATCAGAGATAATTGATATTGTTACTAGTTTTCAAAATCAATTATTGGAAAACTCTATCTCTTACACTAATGAAATTCAAACAAAATCTTTAAAATCAAAAAGCCTTACTATTAAAGACAAATACTATCTAGGTGAAAAGAGCTCTACAAAGAGTACTTCGTCGAGTAATATCTCTGCACCTGTATATGAAGTTGAAATATCTAATGCTGATGGAACTAAAGGTTTAGCATTAGTTTCAGGTGATGATAGATTTCCTCAAATCATATCCTATATACCGATTTCAGAAGCAGCTGAAGATTCACATTTAAAAAGTGAAGTTAAAGTAAAAAGTAGAAATATTGGAGCAGATCAAATGTTAGGTTTGTCAAAAGAAACCTACAAGATTCAGTTAGAAAATATTGTTGCACAACAAAGCAAAAAATATGCAACTTTAGAAAAAATAGCTAAAGGACTAGGAATCAATGCGTCCCAAGTGGATAATAATACTATTGAAAAGTATGTTAGACTATACGGAACAAATACTTCATTGGATAAATATTTAAAGGATGAGAATTCTACAAAATCTGCACCATCAGATATAGATATAAGAAAAGCTGCGATTTCTAGAGGATTGCCTTGTGGTACATTATGGCATCAATCAGAACCTTTTAATTACAAATACGATAAAGATTATGTCGATATCTTATTTGGAATGGTTGATTACACTTACCCTCCTGCAGGATGTGCTGTAGTTGCTATGGCTCAAATCGTTGCAGCATTAGCTCCTAGTACGATGAAGTGTTATGGCATGCAAATGGATTGGGCTTATCTGAAAGCAAGTAAAGAAATTTGGAGATATGATGAGACGAGAAAGATAGACATGGTTAGTTTGCTTTACAAAGATATATACGTTAAGTCTAAAAGCGAGCCGCAATGGGGAAAAGGTCAATATGGTTGGCCTCCAGTAGAGGTGGATTGTATTGTACAGAACGGTACAACATCCTCGAATGTTGAAAATTATTTTAATTCAGCAAGTGGAGTAACCGTTTTAAATAATGGCAAGAAAATGGTTCAATGGGATCCAGAATTAATCCGTCAATCATTATTCTATTCATTTCCGGTATTTGTAGGAGGAAAGGGTCATGCCTTTGTATTGGATGAATTTATTTGTATGCCAATTGGAGTCACAAGACAATTGATTAAGCAATATGATGTTTATTTCCATGCTAACTTTGGCTGGCAAGGCTCAGGTACTGGTTATTATTTAGTAAAAGATAGAGTGAATGGCTCCATAACATTTGAGACTCAAGGTGAAGGTGGTGACTTTAAGGACACTGATCTATCTGTCTTAACTCATATTGGAAAGAAAAACTTATAATGATCTATTGGGAGAACAAGAGAGAGTTTTGTTAATAACCCTCTCTTGTTCTCTTACCCTAATTCTTATCAATTAAAAATTGTCTATTATGAAGAAATATACATATTTTCTATATATAGCATTATTTGCATTCATCACATCTTGTAGTAATGATTTGGTGGATGGAATATCATCAAATCAAGAGAACAAAATTAATGTTGAGAAACAAGTATCTCTTGATGAAGCCAAAGCATTTGTCGATAAATTTATGACCTCTAGGGCTAATTCTGATATCAGCCTGAAAAAGAAAAGTTTTTTAGCTAATAATGATTATGATATTCTTCCTATCACTTCAGAGTCTGGAACGGTTGTAATGTATTCCATCAATTATAATGATAATGGTGGCTATTTGCTCCTGTCTGCCGATAAGGAAGATAAAACTATATTAGCCCTAAACGATTCCGGACGATTTGATATGTCATCAATACGAAACAATCCTGCAATGAACAGTTGGTTGCAAGAAAAAAGTTTGGAGATAGAAAAATCATTAATAAGTAAGGTAAATATAGAAAATCAAAAATATGGTCTATGGAACTATATTACTAACGAACAAGATACAATTGTAGAAATTCAATTTATTGTTGATAAAAATACGGATGGTAAAAATACTAAAAGCCATAAGGGTTCTTATAATTTGCCGTGGGTAAATCCGTCAACAGGTACAGTTGTTCAATGGGGTCAACAATCTCCATATAACTATCATGCCAAAGTTTCAGGTGCTTTAGCCGGTTGTCCTGCTGTAGCTGTGGGTATGTTGTGCTTTAATTATAGTTATCCGTATAATTCAAACTGGCCATATTGGTACATGCCTTATAAATTAACTTCAACAGGTGATAATCACATTGCAAGAATGTTTAGAGACATTGCCGATCAAATACCTGATTATACTTGGGGCACGAATGCCAGTGGAGCTATGCCAAATGATATTGTTACAGGTATCAAACGACTGGGATATGAAGATGTAAGAATGATAAATTATGACTTTAGGACAGTACATACTAATTTAGTTAGAGGATATCCGGTACTGATTGGAGGATATGCAAGCATATATGGTGGCGGACACATTTGGTATTGTGATGGTTATAAAGAAATAACTTACCATGTAAAAAGGACGGTTTTGGGTATTGTAGTTGATTCTTGGTATGAATACGAAGATATGCTTTATATGAATTGGGGTTGGAACGGCGATTCTAATGGATGGTATAATGAAACTGATTTTGGAGGCATGTATAATGTACAAAGACAAATTTATGTAAACTTATACCCACCGTATTAAAATACTCTGAACTAGCCGAGTAAATTTATTAAATATTAAGTTATACTACGTATGAAAAAAACTATTAAAAATAATCTTTTTTTAATCATCATAATTAGTTTGATATTCAATGCTTGTAGCAATGATGATGAAAATGTAGCTTATGAAAATAAGTTGGATTTAGAATCTGTATCATCTTTAAGCAATGATGAGCTAAAAAGCCTTGTTATAAACTATAAAGAACTGTCGGGAAATGAAATCTTGAATATTGTAAAAGATTTTCAAGGTTCTGCATTAAAAAATCAAAAAGGGACAAAGTCTACAAGTATATCATTTGAAATCAAAAATAAGTATTATATTAACAAGAAATCAGAGGGCAATTCTGTGACCAAAACAACTAAATCAATTTCAGAAGATGCTGTTCAAGCACCTATATACGAAGTGAAATTTAAAAGCAATTCTGAGGAAGGTTTGGCTTTGGTTTCAGGCGATAGCCGTTATCCGGAAGTAATAGCCTATATTCCTGTATATATAGATACTATAAAAATACATCCTATTGGTTCTTATGCGATGATGGAAATGGCAAAAAGAACATTGTTATCAGAACTGGAAAGTTATGATATTGCAGGTAAAACTTTAAGAACTGCAACCTTAGAAAAGATAAGTGAAGCATTTAATGTTACTGCCGATAACCTTTCTCAGAATATGATAGACCAGTATATTTTAGCTTCTTCTAAAAATACAAAGTCAAGACCAGAAGAATCTCCGAATACACCTACCTATATGAATATTGGTCCATTATGCGAAACATTGTGGCATCAGGGATCACCATATAATTCATTGTATCCGAAAGCATGGGTAGATATTTTCTTTGGAATGTGTGAATACGGTAATTATCCTGCTGGCTGCGCAGTAGTTGCAATGGCACAGATAATGGCTGCAATTGAACCTTCAATGACATGCAATAGTCTAAAAATGGATTGGGCTTACCTGAAACAAAATCCTCAAATTATGGGTGGCGATTATTTTACAGCACCAGATCCGTTACGCAAGAGAGATATGGTTGGGGCATTATTCAAAGATATTTATGATAAAAGCAACTCATATCCAATATGGGGTACAGGACAATCAGATTCTTGGCCACCGGAAAATGTTTCGTGTGTTCAGCAAGTAGCAACTACATCTACCAATGTTTATAACTATTTCAACTCACGAAGCGGTGTTACATATTGTGGAAATTATCAAAAATGGAATCTAGATATTGTTAAAAATTCACTTACAAATATAAGGCCTGTATTCGCTGGAGGAAATAGCCATGCCTTTGTTGTCGATGGTTATGTATTAGCTAAGAAAACAGTAAGCTCCGTATATAATTATAATACGTATCTTCATTGTAATTTTGGTTGGCAATATTCATCTGCGACAGGCTATTATTTATCTAATTCTAATGGTAGCTTTACATTTGAAACCGAAAATGGAAATTATCCTGATTCAGCATTGAATATTATACCGGATATAAGAAAAAGATAATGAACAATAAAATTGCATAATTTACTTATACTTAAAAAGAAAGGGACTGTCAATAGGCAAGCCCTTTTTGAGCTAGTGGCAACATCAATAATTTGAAAAATATATTACATTTATCAATGATCTTTATCATGGACACTAAATAATATAACTAATGAAAACAAAAACACTATTACCACTACTATTTCTTGCATTTTTTTGCAGTTGTGGAGATTCTGATGATTCAAACGAGTCGAAAAAAGGTATCGAAATAACAGAGAAAAAAGTTTATCTATGGGAGGGAGAAGAGACCGACAATGAAGTCAAAACGATTTTAACAAACCCAACCATTAAAGTCGAAGATGCAAGTATTGCAAGGGCTGAATTTATAAATAATAAAATTCATATAACTTCTTATAAACGTGGGAGTACAAATGTTTATATATCAGATAATAATCATAAAGAAACTTCTTTTTTTGTCATTGTAGGTTCTATACAGGGAACTTATACTGAATGGAGCAGTAACACTGGAGAATATATTTACAATGTTGAAGTTTTAGCCGAAAATCATGCAATTGCAAGCTCCATTAGAAATGAATTGACAAATAGCCTGAAAAACAATATAGGGACGCCATATCAATTCAATGATAATGACAATAATTTTAGTATAACCCGATTAGATGTTAATAAGAATGTTACTGTTTTAACTGGAACCTATGAATATGATGATGTAAAATCTGTTCTGACATTGAAGCATAGTGAAATTACAGAAATATTCAATGTTTATCCGTTAAACTATTATCTTGTAAAACTAGAGCAAGACTTAACACTTAATTATAAAACTGAATATCCCGACGCTCAAATCTCTAAAGTTTTAGTAACTAAATACATATTAAAACCAAGAAATTTATAGATTTGTCATGAAAACAATAATTACTTTTTTTCTAGCAATTATGAGCCTTTTTATTTTGAATTCTTGTGGAGATAATGACGACAATAATCTTCAAAATAATTATTCTGCTAAGTTTAACCATATTGATTTAGTGGTAAAAGATTCTAAGGGTAATAATTTGCTCTATCAAAAAACTCCTGGTAATTATACTAAAGATGACATAAAAATATTTTACTATGATTCAAAAGGGAGCTTGGTACTATTCAACAATCCCAATCTTCAGGCTTCTAAAGGATTTGTATTCTCTGAAAATGATTTAAGGTTATTCCTTGTTCTCCCGCAACGAAATACAACACTCAGTAAAACTCTGATTCAATTTGGGGATAACATTCGATTAGAATTAATATCTGAATTTAATGTTTCAACAGAGAGTATATTGCTATCAAAAGTATGGGTTAATAATGAAATCATTTGGGATTCTAATAGTGACAAAATGAGTGCTGAAATAATTATAGCACCAAAAATCAAATAATTATAAAGAGATTTTTTAGTGGTTTTCTTTATAACTAATTAGGCTCTCTTCTACTTTCATCTTGAAGCGTCTTCTTCCTATGATCAGGCTATCTATAAGTAATATAGTCAGGAAAGACATAATACGGATAATCTTAACCATTCATAATATTAGAAGATCATGGTAAAATAAATATGTTATTTTACTGTGATTCTTCTTTTTATTAGCTTTGTAAAACGAGTAACAAAAACAGCAATGAATAAATTAGCTTATGTCATATATTCTCAAAAAGAAGCCAATCGTAAGATTTGGAACTACTTGATGGGTAAATATGAACTTCTGAAAAAGAAAAGCATTGTATTGGCATATTTATGGCTTCCGATAGCTTGTATTGTATTTGGGTTTGTTGCTGTAGTCAGTTGGATTAGCAGTCTTATTTTGTTTCGTAAAAAAGTCCGCTTTACACCTCATTATCTCAGGGCATGTATCGAGACAGCTAATATGAGCCAAGAACAAACAATTGCATTTCTTGATGATGAGTTTTCTGTATATAAAAATAAATTATCATATGGGAATATACCATTAGTAAAACAGAAACAAATAGAAGCAACATTCGATATTTTATACAACCAATACAAACGTCCTGAATCAGATCAAAAGCATGTAGAAATAATCTCGAATTTCTCAACTCTACACCAGAATCTTCAAACAATAGGAGAAGAGACTAATCGAGACCTAAATGACATCAAGCAACAGACAGACGTTATTTCTGGATATACTGAGAGGAAGCTATCCGAAGAAAAAGAGCTAGAGGAACGTAAACTAGAGAAAGCCCAAAAAGAAACATCTAAATATAATCGGGAAAAAGGACGAAACCTCGATTCATTTGAAAGTGCACTGTCAGATAAACAGATAGGCATACTTGTGAAATATTGTAATCAAATTCCGATATTTAATATAGATATTACACTAGCTGAAATGAAAGCAATACTCCAATGCACCCATACCAAACCTTTACAAACAACCGTAAATAAATATATAGCCTTGTTATTTGCCCGCTTATCAGAAGAAAGGCTAATCTGCTCTACATGGATGGGGGTCGCAGACAGAGGCAAATGCTTTGCTTCGAAAAAAAGTAAACTACTAAATTATAAAGATCTTTCAACAGCATATGCTACATCATCGACGATTGAGCCTAAAGTTGAGAATTTAATAGAAGAATGCATTGACGAAATACTGAAAATAAAAGATTAACACTTAATAGAATATTATATGCAAGGGCTTGAGATAATGTATCTCAAGCTCTTTTTCATTAATCAAGATCAATACATTGGAGGTTAATGCCAATACATTTGTTGATAAGGTTGCCAATGTTTAGATGATATTATTTCGTGATTCGAAAGGTAGTCGCGACACCTGATTGTTTCACATTTAATATTGTTTATTATGACTAATGATTTAATCGCAAAACGTCTGGAGAAGATAGAAAATCTTCTTATGGGACAAAAAGATGTATTCACTTTTGAGGAATGCTGTCAATACACAGGAATATCCAAAACCTATATGTATAAACTGACATGTACCAACAAAATCCCTCATTTTAAACCTCACGGGAAAACCATTTATTTCAGTAAGGAAGAAATAGACAGATGGCTGTTAAAGAACCCGATTAAAACAACAGAACAATTAGAACAGGAGGCAGCAACCTATGTTGTCTCTCCAAATTCAAAACGAAAGAAATAATGTTCGTGGCTCGTCGGGAGGAGTGGTCTCCCCCCTTGCCGCCAGGCGATCCCCGACCGATGAGTTATTGGTGTTTTGTTCCGGCTGAATTTGGGGCATTAGCTCATCTGACTAACACCTGTCAGATTTTGAAGTCCGGTGTGTATAGCTCGCTGAGTTTATACAGTGTGTCTGACCGCCCAAAGTTCAGCTAAATTATCAGGCTGTCCTCCGGGATTGCACTACTCCGGTTAGCAGCTACCTTCCCAAGTTGAGGCGCATGGCAAGGTTATGGAAATGTATACATTTCCTACCTTGCTCCGCCTTTGGCGGAGGGGAAAACCGCTCCCGTTGGTCGCAGTTTTATGAGGACGGTTTTAAAGAAATAAGCGTTTATCTTAATTAAAACAAGCTGAATATTATGCATGATAATATAAAAAATAACGTATCAAAAAATAGAGTCTCTGCACGGTTGAAAGAGAAAGTCATTAGTGTAAGGGTTACAACAATGGAATATCTAGCCCTAAAAAAAAGAGCCCGGGATGCAGGTATGAGTTTAAGCAGTTTCGCCCGTTCTTCATTGCTCTCGGCTAAAGTAGTCCAGCGTATAGGCAAAGACGATGCAGATACGCTTCGCAAACTATCAGGAGAAGCCAATAACCTGAACCAATTGGCAAGGTCTGCCAACAAGGATGGCTTTACAAGTGTAGCTAGAGAAATAACAAGCCTGCGAAACATGATTGTAGATATTATTAACCATTTATCAGATGATTGGAAAAATTATGCAAAGAGCCGCTTTTAAAGGATGTGTCCGCTATGTTATGAATAAGCAGGAGGCAAAGATGATAGCTGCCGACGGGGTACTTCTTTCTAATATGGATAGTATTATCAGGAGCTTTAATACCCAACGCCTGATGAAACCGAATATCAAGCATCCTGTCGGACATGTATCGTTAAGTTATCTGCCTGATGATGCTGACAGGCTTACCAACGGGGCCATGGTAACATTGGCCAAAGAATATATGCAGGAGATGAATATAACCGATACCCAGTATATCATCGTACGCCATTATGACAACGGAAATCCCCATGTACATATCGTCTATAACCGTATCAACAATAATGGAAAGGTGATAAGCGATAAGAACGACCGTTACCGCAATGAGGCTGTCTGTAAGAAAATAAAGAATAAATACGGATTGTCTTACGGTAAAGGAAAGGATAAAGTCAAGCAACATAAGCTAAGAGGCAAGGATAAAACCAAATATCAGGTGCATGATGGAATAAAAGAAGCTTTGAAAAAAGCAACCGATTGGACTGACTTTGAAAAGCTGTTAAAAGAAAAAGGCATAGGCATTTCCTTCAAATATAAAGGACAGCCCCATGAGGTACAGGGTATTTCCTTTACCATCGGCAATGTGACTTTCAAAGGTTCTGAGGTAGACCGTAATTTCAGTTACTTAAAACTTGATAAGCGACTGAAAGAAAATGCTCAGAATTATATTCAGAGTAAAACTACAGGGCGATCTTTTGCCAAAGAGAGCAACGCTCAAAGTCAGGGAGCCGGTATCGTCGGTTCACTGATCGATGGTTTAGATTCAATGTCGATATTCCAGACTCATGGTGAAGATCCGCAGGAAGAACGCAGGCAAAACGAGATGGAACGCAGGCAAAAACAAATAAGCAGAAAGAATGGTAAACGACCCGGATTAAAATAATTGAATTATGAATGATAAAATAGACAATATCCAGATAACAATGGACGGCTTTTCAGAAATACTGTCCGAGATTATGATTGAAATTCGCTCTTTGAAGAAGGAGGATAACGGCGAATCGGCCTTGACTACTGATCTTTTGAATAAGATAGTACAAACTATTGACGAGTCTAAGAAAGGAGTTACAGGGGAAGAATTAAAGGCATACACTGCGGCAATGATTGGTACGATGCGACAACTACAGGATGAAGCTAATAATTCTTTTTCAGAGTTTCTCAATGCGAAAATAGCTCAATTGGAAACAGTAGTTAAGCAACCGAGCATTGTAAAAAATCAATATACAATTGACTTTAAGTCTAGTAAGACTGTTATTGCTATTATTTTTCTTTCACTTGGTCTGTTTTGTTCTTTGTTTGGGAACTACAATCAATATCAGGAAAATGACAGATTAACGGATAATGATCTGAAATATAGGTTTGTGAAAATGAAGAATGGTATCTTACCCAATGAGATTACACGATTGGAGAATTTTTTCTATTATTCGGATAGTGCTTATATTGTTAGTAATATCCGTAAAAGCGTGATTGATTATGAGCATCGGGTGCAAGAGCAGGCTCGGAAGCAAGAGCAAAAGAAACAGAACGAAGAAAATATAAAACGGCTAGATAGTGAAATTCAAGAATTGAAATAAGGCAGAGAAAAGATAAGACAGATTGCTATTAATAAGCAATCTGTCTTCAAATATAGGTACTTATTATACCGAATTCGTAATTCAATCAGGAAATTAATAGGCTTCAATACAAATCTTATTCTTTGTTAACGACGAAAAGGTAAAATGGGACAAACGTGCTTCTTATAGTATTTACTCCGCTTTAGCATAATAAGACATTTCAGTATAGTTTAAATGAAATATCATCTAGTGTTTTACTCAAATATTGAGGCACATGTAAATACACTCCCAGTTTTCTCAGATTAATGGTATTGGTTAAGTTTATCATTCCGGCATTCATATAGTTTACTGATTACAACGAAAAAGATATAGAGCTAGTTATTAATTATGTAAAATAATTATACTCATAATTATCAGGCGATTAAAGATTTTAGTTACTTTTGTTAAAATGAATAAAATATCTGGCAAATAGAAATATTAGATAAGAAAAAGAAGAATATATATCACATGTGTACAGCCAACGTTTTCGCCATAGATAAGGGTTTGAAGAGGATGAGTTGGTTGTTTATTTAGATATAAGTCAAGGTAGTATCTAAGGAAAAGAAAACAATTTTCTTAACTTGTTAGCCTCTAATTTGCATAACCAACAGAATAAGATTCTTTTAATAAGAAGCAAGGATATAATACAATTATTGAATATGACTAAAACTAATATTTCATTTTTACATTTAACAGATTTACATATAGGAGACAAACTTCAAAAAGGACTTATATCCCAGGTTAGTAAAGTATTGTTAGATGATATAGACTATATTCTGAAGAAAATGTCTTCGCTTGATGTCGTATTTTTTACCGGAGACTTAGTCCAAAGAGGAAGCTCTGAAGAATATTTATTATTGGAAGATTTTTTGAAGAAGATGTGGAATCTTTTTTCAAAACATGGCTATAACCCTTATTTGTTATGTGTTCCTGGCAATCATGACCTGGAAAGAATAAACGACCCGAAAGATGCTACTCATAAGGTGTTGTGTAACTGGATAAAAGAAGATATTAGGGGCGGTTATTTTTGGG
The DNA here is from genome assembly GCF_004569505.1 of Dysgonomonas mossii. Classification (NCBI taxonomy): domain Bacteria; kingdom Pseudomonadati; phylum Bacteroidota; class Bacteroidia; order Bacteroidales; family Dysgonomonadaceae; genus Dysgonomonas; species Dysgonomonas mossii. The sequence goes on along the minus strand of NZ_SPPK01000003.1, from coordinate 381,761 downwards.
AAGAACCAAACCAGTATTATACATTTATTGAGGAGCGCTTTAAAAATTATACTGATTGGTATAATAATACGTCTATAAGGAAACCCGATAACCTCCAATGGGGATATATCCCAGGAGATTTCTGCACATCTATAAATATAAATGGTATCAATTTAGGGGTTGTTGGTCTAAATTCAGCATTTTTACAGCTAGATGGTGGTAACTTTAAAAATAGATTAGGGATATATAATGACCAAATTTACAGCTTATTCGGTGATAATTATCTGGAATGGCTAGCCGAACATAATGTATCAGTATTACTAACCCATCATAGCCCAGATTGGTATGAACAAAATGCTATTGATGAATATAAAAATGAGATTTATATTTCGGATAGTTTTCTTGAGCATTTATGTGGGCATATGCATGAACCATCCTATTCAACAATATCTTTGAACGGATTCCCAAGTAAGAGACATTTTATCTCACCATCACTATTCGGTCTTGAAACATATGGAGAGAATATATCTAGAATTCATGGATATACAGCAGGAACATATAGTTTTGAATCCGGCAGTATAACTAAAACAATATGGCCAAGGAAATCTGTTTTTACACAAAATGGCGGGTTGAAAATATCTCAGAATGAGGAATTCAACCTTGATAAGGATACAGCATCCCTAACAGAATTTATCGCTTCAGCTTCTTCAGATAAAATCGAAGAAAACTCATTGTCTGTTTTGGATTTAGAGAAAAAATCAGGAAACCTTTTTTCTGAGAAAACATTTGTTAATAGTAATTTAGCCAGAACTATATATAAAGAAAATCATTCTCATATTGCCATTCGGTTACATGACCGGAATAAAGCTATTACTCACTTAACGCAATATAGGCATTGCTGGATTACAACGGAATTCGGATTGGGCGAAGATGAATTTATTGGTTCTCTGCTTAGTAAAGCAAATATTTATCATGGTAACTGTTTTTCAATTAACTGTGATGAAGCGACAACAATAGATGGTTTAATGGATTGTTTTTCAAAGACCTTCTCTCAAAATATAACTAAATTTTTTGATATAGTTAATTCCCTTGACCGTCCTTTAATTGTATTTAATAAGATATCAGATGAATTAGTCGAAAATGCCGCGGGTTTAAAAGAGTTTAGTAAAACAATATTTGATTTCAGTCCGGATGTACGTGTGATCTTTATATCTAATACTATTCCAGATAATCGCTTCTTTGAATGTATCAGGCTATTGCCATTAGATACTCCTGCAATAAAACAATATGTGGAAAGTTCTCAAGAAATTCAGGGTTCATTCAGCTTTCTCGATTATGAAAAAATTTACAGGATATCAAGTGGCATACCTTTTTATGTAGATAAAGTCATTGAACAACTCACATTCCGTCCTCTATCTGACCTTGGAGATATGGAACTATTAATATCTTCAGATGAAGATCCTGATTATATATTGTCAGCGACTGTCAAAAATGAAATAAACCTACTATCTGAAGATGATAGTAAGCAAGGAAGCCGTAGATTTTCAATGCTTACTATTATATCACTTTTGCATAATGGAGAAACTTTTGACCGGATAAGAAGATTTGATCCCACCAAACCCTTTTATCCGGATGATATAGCATATCTTCTTAAAAATAAACTAATAGAAACAATACAGGTCAATACTATTTTTGACAATAATTACAGTGATAGTGAGGTAATTAAGATCATAAAAGTTCCAAGATTAATAAGAGACTATATTACATCGTTAATAACAGAAGATGAAAAAATTGATATATATAAGACAGCATGCAATCTATACTTAGGTACAGATTGGAGAAGTACCATTAAATTTATCCAGTCGAAGGATGCCGAATTAGATCTCATAATTTATCAAAATCTACAAATTGCAATCCGATCTATTTTACAATATGGCATTAAGTGCGGGAATGATTTGGAAATAAGCAGGATGGCTCGTATTTCACTTGCTCTTATTGAAGATTTTACCCAGAAAGGAGCTTACAAAGATGCAGTCTCGTTAACAGAAGAAACTCTTTTGCTAATTAAAGATGTTAATAATGATGAGTTTGATGTGATCCGAACTTATTTAATTAAAAATCTGGGAGAAAATCTTAGAATGACATCTTTGCATGACAGGTCAATATCTATATTAAAATCATTATGTGATGACGAAAATAATTCTTTAAGTAAAAATGACAGGAATGATATCCGATTATCTATCGCATATGCCTATAAATCAAAAAGAAATGAAGAAGAAGCATTAAGATATGCCAATCTCATAAAAAAGAACGAGTCGAAAAAAAACAGTAGCCTATATTTATCGGCTGAATATGTTATCATCAATTTTATCCACGATAAAATCGAAAGGATAAGTAAGTTGAAAGCATTAAAAGCAAAAGCAGAGAAACACCATTTCCAGACATTGAAAGCTAATATAATACTGGAATTGTGTAGAATAGAAAAGGATGAAAATCAAATAAAGCTTCTCGATAAAATTATAACAGAATCAAAAAACGATATATATAATAAGGTGAGGGCATTAGTTACAAAAACTGATATTGTCCTAAAATCAAAAAATGTCGATGAAATTACTTTAGAAGACCTTTTAGGACTGGATATTGCGTATAGTTATACATTTTATCAACGGCTTGTTACTCTACTAAATAAATGCCATAATTTAGCATGGGAATATTGGTCTAAACGTAACGGTTTTGATCAGCTCCTTAATTTATTCAGGTATTCTTCTTTTGTATGGAGATTATGTAATTCGCCAGAAGAAGAATTAATCTATTTGAATAAATTATATGAAAATCCTGATTTCCGAGAATGGCTTGAAAAAAATAGGGAAGGAGTAAATAGTGCGTATTATGAGCAACGAATTTTCGCATTATATAATAATGACAAAGCTCTTTTACCTTCTTTATGAACTTCTTAGGGTTAATTCTTTACTATGTTATTCAAACATTACATCCAGATGGCTAAAAAAGATATTCACAAGTCAAGCTTTGATGATGGGACAAAAATTAAGCTTCATATCTTAAAAGAATATTTTAAAGAATGGCTACCAGTATTTACCAAGAGAAAGGAGCTTTTTTGGAAAGATATTTATGTCTATGATTTTTTTGCAGGAGAAGGGACAGATATTGATGGTCAGCTAGGAAGTCCATTAATCATTATTGATGAAATAAAAACACATTGTAAAGCTTTAAAAGATAGGAATATCTCATGCAGTCTAATCTTTAATGAATTCGATTCTTCTAAAGTTGAAACATTACATTTGAAAGTTCAGAATCTAAAAGAATCTTGTTCCAAAGAGGATATTTGTCCCAATAAAAATTCTAAAGTATGTCCTTTTAGTTTAGAAATTCATAATAAAGATTTTCAAACATTCTTTAATAACATGTATTTGCAAATATCAGAAGAGTCTAAATTGCCTCGATTTATGTTTCTTGACCAATATGGTATTAAACAGATAACTAATGATATTTTCAAAAAACTAGTGTCATTAAATCGTACGGATTTTATATTCTTTATATCATCCTCTTTTGCTGATAGATTTGCAGATATGCCGGAATTTAGACAATATCTGAATTTATCTCGAGAAGATTTTGATATAGGTAAGCCTTATCAATGCCATAGAGTTATTTTTAATTACTATAAGCATTTAATACCATCAGACACTCAGTATTTTTTAGCTCCTTTTTCAATTAAGAAAAAAAATAATATATATGGACTTATTTTTGGGACAAATCACACTCTTGGTATTGAAAAGTTTTTGAATATCTGTTGGAAAATAAATGATCAAACAGGTGATGCTAATTTTGATATTGATAATGAAAAGATAAATAGAATCCAACCGAATTTATTTGCTGAATTTGATATCCCCAATAAACTTGCGTTATTCAAAGAGGAGTTAAAAAATAAGATATCTAAAAAGGAAATTTGTTCTAATATTGAAATGTATAACTTTGCATTCGAAATGGGCTGTTTGCCTAAACATGCTAATGACGTTATAAAAGAAATGGTTAATGATAAAGTTCTAAAAAGAAAACCTTCTCTGGTGAATACGAATGTTCATAAAGTTAGTGAAGATAAATTTGAACTGTCATGAAAACGACAAAAATAGAATGGACAGATAAGACTTGGAATCCTATAACAGGATGTTCTAAGATCTCGTCTGGATGTAAGAACTGCTATGCAGAAACAATGTCCATCCGTTTAAAGGCAATGGGTACAACAAAATATGCGGACGGATTTCAATTGACTTTACATGAGGAATGTTTAAATGAGCCTTTAGCATGGAAAAAACCCCATGTCATATTTGTTTGCTCAATGAGTGATATTTTTCATGAAAAGGTTCCCTTTAGTTTTGTTGATAAAATATTGAAAGTGATAGAACAAACCCCTCAACATAATTATCAAATATTGACAAAGAGAGCGAATCGAATGAATGAATATTTCTTAAATAAGAAAATTCCCAATAATGTATGGCTTGGGGTAACTGTTGATGTTTCTTCATCTAAAGAAAGGATAGATTCAATAAGAAATATAGAAGCCTCAATCAAATTCTTATCATGTGAGCCTTTATTGGAAGATTTGGGAGAGCTGAATCTAAATAACATCGATTGGGTTATAGTGGGAGGAGAAAGTGGCTCTAAAGCACGCCCAATGGAAAAAGAGTGGGTTTTATCAATAAAGATGCAATGCGAACAATCTGGTTCTGCTTTTTTCTTTAAACAATGGGGAACATGGGGTGGAGATGGTATAAAAAGGAATAAGAAGGCTAATGGTAAACTTATTAATGGAAAAGTATATCAGGAAATGCCTATTAAAGAATAAATATGTGGCTTAAAGAACCTCCTCAAAGTTTAAACTCATCATTGTACAGTGCTGTTAAAGATAGAATGTATAAACTGAATTTTTTGTTTAAAGAAAATAACGTTTATATTATGGATAATCATTTAGCAGCAGGCTATTCTTGGCTAGATTTATTAGATCCCCAAGAATCATATAATTTTTTTCATATAGATCAACATGAGGATTTGTTGGCTGCAGGATATGAAACTATGCAGCCTCTGAGAGATAATCCTAATGTAACTATAGAAGAATATCTAGGATTATTGAATCATTCAGGAGCTCTTCCTCTTTTTTCTTGGGATAACTACATCCACAATATAAAAGATATATATCCTAATTGGTTCACAGAATGTTTTTTTGCCTGCGAATTTCATGTTAGCGATAATAGACCTAATGGGAGGGGGTTAAATATCACGCGAAACTTTAATTTTATTAATAATCCAAATGATAGTATTTTTGATATTATATCTAATACAGAACTAAAATGGATAATAAATCTTGACATAGATTATTTTTGGAATGTTGAGAATGGAACTTATATACAATTATTAAATAATGAACAAATTTCTCAATTTTGCGACAATCTTATTTCTGCTATGGATAATATTGCTATTATCACAATTGCATTAAGTCCTAGTTGTTGTGGTGGTTGGAATAATTCTTATCAAGTAGCAAAACTTATTACAGATAAATTAGGCGTGGATTTCTTTCTAAATAATATGGGTTAGTTTTTACACCTTTTTTACACCCCGATAAAAGACAAATACCTGATTTCCAGTTGAAAATCAGGCATTTAAAGTACCCAGAGCCGGGATCGAACCGGCATGGAAGTGAATCCACTGGTGTTTGAGACCAGCGCGTCTACCAATTCCGCCATCTGGGCTTGTACCTAGTGCGGTGCAAAAGTACACATATTTTTCATATATCAAAAGATAAGGTATAACTTTTTTGAAAAAGAATCGTATAATTTTATTTCGCTATTGTCCCTAATCGTTTTGTTTGTATATTAGTATGATATAACTTTGTATAAATTTTTAAAACAAACATGGATAACAAGAACAATTATTGCGTGATCATGGGTGGTGGCATTGGCAGCCGTTTTTGGCCCTTTAGCCGCGAAGCCCGTCCAAAGCAGTTCCTTGATTTCTTTGGAACAGGACGTTCTCTTTTGCAGATGACTGTAGACCGGTTTAAAAGAATCCTTCCTCTTGAGAACATATTTATAGTCACCAATAATGAATATGCTCAGATGGTACAAGAAGAACTGCCTGAGTTGAAACCCAATCAGATATTGTTAGAGCCAATGCGACGCAATACAGCCCCATGTATTGCTTTTGCGACTTACCATATCAACTCTTTTAACCCTGAGGCAAATATTGTAGTTGCTCCTTCCGATCACTTGATTCTAAAAGAGGATGAATTTCTTTCTATTATTCAGAACGCTTACAAATTTGTATCTAAGCACAATACGTTGCTGACACTCGGCATTAAGCCTAGTCGTCCCGAAACAGGTTATGGATACATACAAATGAGCGAAGAAAAGCTGGACGGAGTAAATAAGGTTAAGGTCTTTACCGAAAAACCGAATCTGGAGCTGGCTAAGGTCTTCTTCGAAAGCGGAGAGTTCCTGTGGAATTCAGGTATCTTTATCTGGAATAACAAAACCATCTTAAGCGCACTTCGTGAATATCTTCCTGAGATAACTTCCCGTTTCGACCGCGGCATCGATGCCTTTGGTACAGAAAAGGAAAAAGCCTTCATTGATGAGAATTTCCCATTTTGCCCCAATATATCAATAGATTATGGCATAATGGAAAAAGCTACAAATGTATATGTACAGGCAGCAGATTTCGGTTGGTCTGACTTAGGAACTTGGGGATCACTCTACGAAATATCCGAAAAAGATGATGAAGCCAATGCTTCACTCATTGCCAACACTATATTTTTTGATAGTGCCGAAAATGTTGTGACATTGCCCGCCGGCAAATTAGGGGTTATACAAGGCCTAGAGGGCTACATTGTAGCCGAAGCTGACGGCGTACTACTGATTTGCAAGAAGTCGGAAGAACAGCGTATCAAACAGTTCGTTGCTGACGTAAAGCTAAAATACGGAGAAAAATATATATAACAATCAAATAAATATATGTCAAAAGAACTTTTACCAAATCTTCCTTACCTTGTAGCAGATATCAATCTGGCAGACTTTGGGAGAAAAGAAATAGAAATAGCAGAGCATGAAATGCCGGGATTAATGGCACTTCGCAAGAAATATGGGGCAACAAAACCGCTGAAAGGCGCTCGTATCATGGGTTCGTTACATATGACTGTGCAAACAGCTGTACTTATCGAAACCCTGAAAGAATTAGGAGCCGATATACGTTGGGCTAGTTGTAATATTTTCTCGACTCAAGACCATGCAGCAGCAGCTATTGCAGCAGCCGGGATACCAGTATTTGCATGGAAAGGAGAAACCCTTGAAGAATATTGGTGGTGCACAGAGCAAGCGTTAGCGTTCCCTGAAGGGAAAGGCCCGAACCTGATAGTAGACGATGGTGGCGATGCTACACTGCTTATCCACTGGGGATATAAAGCCGAAGAAAATGCAGACTTCCTGAATAAAAAAGCTTCGAGCCACGAAGAGCAAGTAATACTCGATACCTTATCTCGCATTCTGAAAGAAGACAACAATCGCTGGCATCGTACAGTTGCCGATTGGAAAGGAGTATCCGAGGAGACAACAACAGGAGTACACAGGCTGTACCAAATGATGGAGCGAGGCGAACTACTTGTTCCGGCTATTAATGTAAACGACTCGGTAACCAAGTCTAAGTTTGATAACCTTTATGGTTGTCGCGAATCATTAGCCGATGGCATCAAGAGAGCTACCGACGTGATGATTGCAGGTAAGGTTGTAGTTGTTGCAGGATACGGAGATGTAGGTAAGGGCTGCGCTCACTCTATGCGTTCTTACGGAGCTCGTGTCATTGTAACCGAGATAGACCCGATATGCGCCTTGCAGGCAGCAATGGAAGGCTTTGAAGTGACAACGATGGAAGAGGCTGTGAAAGAAGGTAATATTTTTGTTACAACAACAGGCAACAAGGATATTATAACAATAGAGCACATGTCTCGCATGAAAGATCAGGCTATAGTATGTAACATAGGGCACTTTGACAATGAAATTCAGGTGGACAAACTTGTAAACTACCCTAGCATTAAGCATGTAAACATTAAGCCGCAGGTAGATAAATATACATTCCCTGATGAACATTCTATATTCCTTTTAGCCGAAGGTCGTTTAGTGAACTTAGGTTGTGCCACCGGACACCCTTCATTCGTGATGAGTAACTCATTCACAAACCAGACTTTAGCTCAATTGGAGTTATGGGTACGCGACTATGAAGTAAACGTTTATCGTTTGCCGAAACATTTGGATGAAGAAGTTGCACGCCTACACCTTGAGCAAATTGGAGTGAAGTTGACCAAGTTGACTGAGGCGCAAGCTGAATATCTTGGGGTTCCTGTAGAAGGTCCATACAAACCTGAACATTACAGATATTAAGATATCATCTATCAATATAAACGGGCTTTGTTTTAAAGCCCGTTTTTTTTGCAATATGTGATACGGTATTAGCGCTCGCTTCCTTATTCAAAAAGTGACAAAGGTGACAGGTTTTAATATGTTCTTTATGTCACCTTTTTTAGTTTCTGATTACCACTCTTATTTTACTTTTATTTCAAAGATCTCTTTTAGTTAGATAATTATTATTTTGAAAAGTAATATAAACAAAAAGAGTTCCGCTGTCTAGCGGAACTCTTTTGTATAATATATAATAAGATCTATTATTTCTGTCCTTTAAGTATATTAGCTTCATCAATATATTTGTCTGCTTCAATAGCAAGAGGAGAATTCATATATTGATTCTTTATAATTGAAAACACTTCAATTACTTTATCGTAATTTCCTTGATTACGATATATAAGACCTGCTTTTTTGTATAACATAGGGCTTTGAGAAGCATTATCTACACCTTTAGCAGCCTTGATATAATAAGAAACAGCCTCATCTGATTTTCCCAGGTTATCCAAGCAGTCGCCGATTGCACCATTCGCCAGTTGTGATATTATTTTATCACTACCGCTATAGTCTTTCAGGTATTCAAGACCTTTCTCGTAGTTACCCATATTTGCATAACAGATCCCGGCATATAGTTTAGCCAGTTTTCCGGCTTTAGTAGAACCATAGTCACTTATGATTGACTCAAATCCTACATATCCGTTTTTATCTCCAAAAACAGCTAATGAATCTTGTCCGGCTCTGAAGTACTGTTCACCTCTGAACATTGCCACCTGAGCTTCGGTAGTTTTTGGCCCTACAATAAAATAGTTGTATGCAAGAAATGCACTAACTACAACAACTATAGCACCAATACCTATTAATAATTGTTTTTGGTATTTTTCAATGAAACGTTCTGATTCTGCAACTGCTGTTCCAATACGTTCCCAGTCTTTTTCTTCACGCAATTCAGCTTGTTTCTTTTTAGACATTTTTAATCTGTTATAAATATTTATATTATTCTGTTTATTTCAAATTTAGCAGCGACAAAAATAGCTGTTTTATCCTTATAAATAAAATCCTTAACTATATTTTTTTTATTCGGTATAAAATTTAATGAGTTGTTCAAGTGCCTTTTGGCATGCAGGACAAAAATCTTTGCAAGTATTTGTCTTCATTCTACAGTCAATAGCAGGACGATATATCCCTTTAGACGAATAGCCTCCTCCTTCAAAGACACCTATTGGATATTTATCAGCCGACTTTATATCCGTAGGAATTGGAGTGTCTTTTACCAATAAGCTTTTCCATTTCGAATTAAAATCGACAAGCGTTGTTATATTTGGTTCCCATGGCTCTACACCAAAAGGATAGCTATCGCTAAACGTATCATTCTCATAGTAGTATTCATCGGCCAATCCACCAAAGCTATGACCAAATTCATGAACAACAACAGGCTTGAAGTCTGCATGCCCCGTCGTGGTCAATGTATAGGCATTAAAAATACCACCACCGCCATATACATCAGTATTCGCTAATATAATAATATGAGCATAAGGTATCCCTGCAATTGGGTCGTGTATATCCTTTACATTCGTAGTAGTCAGATAACGATCAGAATAAAAGGTATCGAAATGGGAATGAAAAACCGTTTCATTCCATTTGCCTTTACGAGGCACGCTTACACCGGAGTCTTTCGATTCTGTTTCTACAGCAATAAAGTTGAACTTATCTTGCATACGATTAAATGGGCTATGTGCTAAAATCTGTTCGCATGCCGTTTTTGCATTTTGTCTGAATTTTTCCATTTCAGAAGTCGTGTAACCTTCTGCCAGAATAACGACATTGACGCATTTATCTACAGGTCCACCTTGATGTATAACGGTATAAGCAGGGATATTTTTCAAACCTTTTTTCCTTATTAGGATATCGTCAGGAGCGACAGTATGCCTAAGAGCGGTTTTGTACGAACCGTCTTTTTCTCGCAAACTTACCTCTATATCAACCTTATCTTTGGGGTATGGTAATAAGAATGTGTTTTCGAAACTTTTTCTTACTGTAGCAGCTTCAGGGATAGTGAGCCATTCTTGAAATAAAGAACTGAAGGATTCAAGATAAATACATTTCCCGGTTCTATGATCCGTCATTTTGATTTGCCCGTTACCTTGTCTTCCCAGTTCTGCAAGATGGTGACGGCGTCCTGCCCATTGGGGCAATTGGTTTAATTGTTCGAGAGAAACGGTCTGAGAGACATTGTCACCTGTAAATATATAATCCACACGCAACGTTTTGTTTTCAAAGTATTCTTCAAAGTTTTGAGAATATCCCCCCAGTGCAAGAAGGAAAAGTGATAGGGTTAACAGAAAATATTTCATGAAAAGCTTCGTTTTAGAATAGAACAAAGATAAAAAATTAATCACAATATTTAAGGATAAAGTTTCTATCAATTCAATTTGATTCTTAGGATGGAAGATGAAAATTTATACTTTTTTTGATTTTTCATATTATGCTTTCTTATATAATTGATTAGCTTTGCATCCGAATACACTATATAGTTAGAGGTCTCTACATGAGGAAAATTCAGTTGTTGACGTATACGTTTCTGCTTATTCTTTTTTCTGTGCCTTTTTGGGGTGCACAAATTTCTCGTATAGAGTCACGTATAACACATCTCGACACCCCTCAAGACTCATTGCCTACCGACTCTGCATCACCTCGGGTTCGTTTAAGTCGAGACCCGGTTCGTAAGACTCAGAATGATTCTATACGAATGCGTGGAGACTCCCTTCCGTCCGACTCTATAAAGAAAAAGAAAGCCGTTTTGGACGCTGTAGTAGACTATACAGCCAATGACTCCATAGTTCTTACAGCAGGAAATTGGGGATATTTATATGGCGAAAGCGTTGTGAAATACACCGATATTTCACTCAAAGGAGAAAAGATATGGATGAACATGGATAGTAGCCTTGTTTATGCCACATACGGTCTCGATTCTGTAGGAAAAGAATTTGGATTCCCTGTATTTACAGATGGAGGAACAGACTACGAATCAAAAACAATGAAATATAACTTTAAAACAAAGAAAGGTTATATTACAAATGTTATTACCACTCAAGGAGAAGGATATATTGTAGCAAGCAGAGCAAAAAAGAACGACGACAATTCGTTTTTCATGAGAGAGGGAAAATATACTACTTGCGACGATCACGAACACCCTCACTTTTACTTGGCACTGACAAAAGCCAAGGTGAGGCCTAAAAAGAACGTCGTAACAGGTCCTGCATATCTTGTTATTGAAGATTTACCTCTTCCTATCGGCTTACCGTTTGGATTTTTCCCATTTTCTGAAAAGTATTCTTCGGGGGTTATCATGCCTTCCTATGGAGATGAGCTCGCCCGAGGATTTAACTTAAGAGACGGAGGTTATTACTTTGCGATCAATGATAATATCGATTTAGCTGTGACCGGAGAAATATATACTAAAGGTTCGTGGGGAATCAATGCCCGCTCATCATACAGAAAAAGGTATAAATATTCGGGGGGATTTGATGTAGGATATCTAGTTACCAAACTCGGAGAAAAGGGAATAGATTACTCTTTGGCAAAAGACCTAAAAATCAACTGGACACATAGCCAAGACCCTAAGTCAAATATGTTTAGGACGTTATCGGCTAGTGTACAATTCTCTACCAGTTCTTACGACCGTAATGACCTGAATACGGCTTACACCCCTATGGGAACAAATAATACAAAAAGTTCAAATGTAACCCTTACGCAAAAGATACCAAATTCTCCGTGGAGTTTCTCTGCTAATATTAGTGCAGCCCAACGTACACAAGACTCAACAATATCTCTTACCTTGCCTAACGTTACAGTTACTATGAGCCGCATAGCTCCGTTTAAAAGAAAAGATGCTGTAGGTGCAGAAAAATGGTACGAGAAGATACAATTGAGTTATACGGGAGATTTAAGAAACAGTATTACGACAAAAGAAAACAAGCTATTTCAGTCTAACTTGCAAAAAGACTGGAATAATGCAATGAAACATACAATCCCTGTGTCTGCCACTTTTAGTGCGTTAAACTACCTAAATATCACTCCGTCTTTCAACTATACCGAGCGATGGTATACAAGCAAAATAGAAAAGCGATGGGATGCTGATCAACGCCGCATGGTAGTTGAAGATACAACCTATTCATTCAACCGCGTTTATGATTTCAATTTCTCTCTTGGTTTTCAAACCAAGCTGTATGGGATGTTCACTCCTATATTTTCAAAGAACACTCAGATCCGCCATGTATTCACCCCTAGCATAAGTCTAAGTTATGCTCCGGATTTCAGTAGTCAAAAATTCGGATTTTATGAAAAGTTATATTACTATGATTCGGAAGGGAATTGGAGAGATACAGGAAATAAATATTCTCCATATGAACAAGGTATGTTTGGTGTACCAAGCCAAGGAGCCCAAGGAATGATTAATTTCAGCTTCGACAACAATCTTGAAATGAAATACAGAGACTCCAATGACTCTATAAAAAAGATCAGTTTGATTGATAATCTCGGGATTAATTTCAGTCACAATATGATGGCCAAAGAGTTCAAATGGAGTGACATAAACATGGGGCTCCGGCTCAAGTTCAGCAAATCATTTACTGTAAATCTGAATGCAGCATTCGACCCATATCTCTATAGAGCTGAGACAAACGATGCAGGGGAAGTAACCAGTTTGAGACGTGTCAATGAACTTCGTATTTCAAACGGAAAAGGGTTTGGGCGATTGAAAAGTACAGGATATTCCATATCGCCATCTATTAATCAGGATACATTCAAAAAATGGTTTGGAGGCGGCGATGACAAGGATAAGGATTCTAAAAAGAAGGAAGATGAATCCACACAGAGTGAAAATAATTTGGCCGCATCCGGAGAAGAAGAAGAACGTAAAAGCTTGATGGAGGCAAAAAAAGATGATAACCAGTATGATGAAGATGGTTATGTAAAAAATGAGATCAAGTGGAATTTGGGGATCAGCTTCTCAATGAATTATAATACGAATAAACTACCTAAGCAAGCAGCTCGAAACGATTACGCAGAATATAGAGGTACGTTAACTAAAGCCCTCAGCTTGAACGGAAATATACAACCGACCAAAAATTGGAGTTTCAATTTCAATGCCAGTTATGACTTCGATGCAGGCAAAATAGCATACATGAGTTGTAATCTTACTCGCAACCTACACTGTTGGTCTATTTCGGCAAGTTTCAACCCTGTGGGTCAATACAAATCATATTATGTATCGTTACGTGCAAGTTCTTCAATGCTTCAGGATTTGAAATACGAGCAACGCGGACGGGCTTCCAGCTATGATCCTAATTGGGATTAATATGTTTCATAATACTTTGAACTATGCAAAGTATTATCAGTATTTGTCTTTTACTAAACCTATAAATATCACCAAAGATGAAAAAAATCATTTTCAGTTCTCTATTAATGATATCTCTTCTTTTTATCTTAGGCGCATGCAGTTCGGCAGACAAGCATTTCCTTAAAGATAAAGAGTATAGGGAACAAGTACACCAACAGTTTATGAAACGCAAAGACCTTGCGGCAGGACGTAGTGAACAATTGTTTTCTGCTTTAGACAAACAAGATCTCACTCTGGAACAGCGTGAGGCTTTAGAATTCCTATACGCTTATATGCCTCTTTCAGATCTTGCAGATTATGATGCGGATTTTTTCCTTGGTCAAGTAGATGCAGCATTCAAAGCTCGTGATTACTTCGATTGGGGTAAAAAAATACCGGATGATATATTCCGTCATTTTGTATTGGTCTATCGTGTAAATAACGAAAATCTAGATACTGCCCGACAAGTGTTCTTCGATGAACTCAAAGATAGAGTAAAAGGGCTGACAATGGAAAAAGCAGTATTGGAGGTAAATCACTGGTGTCATGAAAAAGTAACTTACCGAGGAACAGACGGACGCACATCCGCACCACTTGCTTTAGCTAAGACTTCTTGGGGACGCTGTGGCGAAGAATCCACATTCACTACCGCTGCTCTTCGTGCTGTAGGCATCCCTGCCCGACAATGTTACACGCCACGCTGGGTACACACCGACGACAATCACGCATGGGTAGAAGCATGGGTGGATGGTAAATGGCATTATATAGGAGCTTGCGAACCAGAACCAGAATTGGATGTAGCGTGGTTCTCTGCTCCAGTAAAACGTGCTATGATGGTACATACGAATGTTTTTGGACTGTACAATGGACCTGAGGAAAAGAATGTACAAACAGACCTCTATTCGGTTATTAATCTGCTTGGTAATTATACAAACACACGCGATGTAAAAGTAAAAATAGTAGACGAAGCCGGTAAACCTGTAGAAGGTGCAACCGTAAAATTTAAAGTGTACAATTATGCTGAGTTTTACCCTATTGCCACAAGTACTACTAAAACCGATGGAACAGCTTCTATAATCTCAGGAATGGGAGACATATTTGTTTGGGCAAATAAGGGTGATATATATGGATATGCTAAATCTACTCCTGAATCGGGAGAAGTGACAGTTACATTAAATAATAAACCGGGAAAAGGCTTAGATGAAACCATTGTAATGGAAGCGCCGGCAGAACAAGCCATAAAAGAATTAGCACCAGAAAAGATTGCTGAAAACGCAAAACGTCTGGCTCACGAAGACTCGATACGCAATGCATATATGGCAACATTTATTAGTGAATCGGATGCTAAGAAATTTGCAGAAAAAAATAAGCTAAACCCTGATAAGACTTGGAATATTTTATCCAAATCGCAAGGAAACTGGCAGGAAATATCCTCTTTTATGGAGGCTAAGAAAGATAATCCATATCTGAATGCATTCTTATTATCTCTATCCGATAAAGATTTACGAGATACTCCGGCTGGATACCTGTTAGATCACCTTACTATCGGACAAGATGCGACACAAAAGAAACTAGCCGAAGACAGCCCTTTGGTAGGCAGCATCTATTCTCCAAGAATATCACAAGAATTGATTCGTCCGTGGCGAAGCTTCTTCAAAAAAGCATTAACGGAAGATTTTATAAACAAATCGAGGAATGATATTAATGAAGTAATAAACTTTGTTCGTGAAAATATTAAAATTGATGAAGAACAAAATTATTTCAAATGCCCGATCTCACCTAAAGGCGTATATGAATTGAAAGTTTCAGATAAGCCATCAAGGGATATATTATTTGTTGCTCTTTGTCGTTCTATGGACATCCCTGCACGTATTGATCGTGCAACAGGACGCCCTCAATATCTAAAGGGGGAAACTGCTTGGACTGATGTATTCTTTGATAAGCAAGCCGAAGAACAGCCAAAGGCTACAATTCAGTTTACAAATGCAAAGGATAATATTGTGAAACCGGGTTATTATACTCATTTCACAATTGCCCGATACGACAATGGTGACTTTGTTACTCTCGATTATGAAAACAGTATAAAAGATCTACCGGCTAAAATAACAGTAGATGCAGGCTACTATCGTTTGATGATAGGTAGTCGTGGAAATGATGGTTCTGTAACGATAAGTACACGCTACTTTGAAGTAAAAGGCAATGAAGCGAAAACATTCGAAATCGAATTACCGAAAGTAGAAGGTCGCATTCAGGTACAAGGTATCGTAGATCCGAACACAGTTATTACATTACAAGACGGCAGTAAAAAGTCAATCAAAGAACTAACGAACGGCAAAGGTTTGATGATCTGCTTTGCTGATCCGGACAAAGAACCTACTAAGCATATCCTGCAAGACCTTCCGGCCGTACAACAAGCTATTGAAGAATGGGGCGGAGGAATCTTGTTTGCTATTCCTGACGACAAGCTAAGTAAAGCGTTTGATGCTTCTGTCTTTAAAGGTCTACCTAAGCAATCATTATGGATGACTGATCATAACAGGACTTTGTTAAATACAGTTGCGGGAGCTTTGCAAATCGAATTTTCAAACAACTTCCCGCTTACAGTATACATCTCTACAAATGGCGGTATTTTGTATTCTTCGCAAGGTTACCGCATTGGAATCGGAGAGAATATAATTAAGACAATAGAATTGGAGAAAGGAACAAAATAACAGTTGAAATATAAATAACAAAAATGGCAGATCATCTGATCTGCCATTTTTGTTATTTATAGTAACAGCTTACTTTTTTGTATGCTCTGTAATTATTTTCACAAGGTCTTCTTTAGATACCAAACCTCTCAAGCGAGTAATCTCCTTTCCATCTTTATATACAACAATAGTAGGCAATACCTCAATCCCTTTATCTATAGAAAACTTCTTGTAGTTGTCAACATTTATCTTTCCGATCTTTGCCGATCCTTTGTATTCTTTAGCTACACTTTCGAGAATAGGAGCCATTCGGCGACATGGCCCACACCACGGAGCCCAAAAGTCAACAAATACTAATCCTGTTCCGGTCTCTTTTTCATAATTAGAAGAGGTAAGCGTTACAATAGGAGTATCATTATTCGTAGTGTTGTTATTCCCAAACACACTATTGTTTCCCAATAAAACAGTCAAAGTCATAAGAACTATGCCGAGTATTGGAAGGGTTATTTTACGTCTCATTATTAATAGTTTTATATGATTTTGGGCAAATATAATAGTTCTTATCTATTAAAATGTTCTTGTTATAACTATTTATACATTTTTCGGTATGATATATATTAAATTCAACTATTTTTGCATCAGAAAGGTATATAATACGGAATGAATCACGAACCTCAAATACTAGATTTAGATAAAGTACTTGCCGAGAAAGCTCCCAAGATTTATAATAAGGTACCACGTTTTGCAATAAACTACCTCAAGCGAAAAATCCATTTAGATGAACTGAACAAAATACTTACGATCTATGCTGATAAGTATGGAGTGGATTTTATGCAAGCGGTTGTAGGATATTTCAATCTTACATTAGAGACCTCGGGGCTAGAAAATATTCAAGACGGGAAAAAGTATATATTTGTATCAAACCACCCTTTAGGCGGGCTCGATGGCATCTGCTTATCTGCGGTTATTGGAGAACGATTCGATAAAAAAATAAAATACGTAGTAAACGATGTTTTATACTTTATTAAGAATCTGCAACCTATTTTTCTTCCGGTTAATAAATATGGACGTCAGTCGAAACAAGCGACCACAAGCCTAAATGAAGCCTATGAATCGGACAACCAAATCATTACCTTCCCTGCGGGCTTATGTTCCAGACAAGAGAATGGCAAGATTCATGATTTGGATTGGCAGAAAAATTTTATTCTGAAAGCTGTAGAATCAAGAAGGGATGTAGTTCCTGTGTACTTTGAAGGCAAAAATTCAAATTTCTTTTATAGATTTGCAAATATAAGAAAGCGTCTGGGCATAAAATTTAATATTGAGTTGATCCTATTGCCTGACGAAATGTTTAAGAATAAAAATAAAAGTTTTTCCATAACATTTGGTGAACCTATACCATATACATTCTTTGACAACTCAAAGAGTGCTATGCAATGGGCGCAGTATGTAAAGGAAAAGTCATATAATTTGGCAAAAACAAACAAGCAATAAATGGAAACTGTTATCGCACCGATAAATAAGGATTTATTGAGAGCCGAACTGACAAAGGATAAATTTCTCAGGTATACAAATAAGGCTAACAATGAAATCTATATTGTCACACATCATAATTCGCCGAATGTGATGCTGGAGATAGGCCGTCTGCGTGAGATAGCATTCCGGTATTATGGCGGAGGAACAGGGAAGTCTGTAGATATAGACGAGTACGACAAAATGGACAATCCATACAAGCAATTAATAGTATGGAATCCGGAAGCAGGAGAGATAATCGGTGGATATCGCTTTATATGCGGACCTGATATTTGCTTCGATGAGAATGGTGAACCCATATTGGCAACATCGCATTTGTTCCATTTCTCCGAAAGGTTTATTAAGGAATATCTCCCTTATACATTCGAGCTTGGACGTTCGTTTGTTACGCTCGAATATCAATCAACACTAGCCGGTTCGAGAGGTATCTTCGCATTAGATAATCTTTGGGATGGATTAGGTGCGCTATCTGTGGCAGACCCTTCCATGAAGTATTTTTTTGGGAAGGTAACAATGTACGACACATACAATACACAAGCCCGGGATATGATTCTGTATTTTCTGAATAAGTATTTTCCGGATCCCGAAAAGCTTGTATGGCCAAAGCAAGCCTTAACGATAGAGACCGAAAAGAGCAAGCTGAGAAGGCTATTTGATGGAGAGTCGTTCAAGTCTGACTATCGAATATTAAACACTTCCGTTCGTAAATTAGATCTTAATATTCCTCCACTTGTAAATGCTTACATGAGTCTTTCCCCTCAAATGAAGGTCTTTGGAACGGCAGTAAACGATACTTTTGGCAATGTAGAGGAAACAGGAATCCTCATCAATGTAGATGAGATATTAGAAGAAAAGAAAAAAAGACATATTGAGTCCTACTTAAAAGATAAACCTTCGAAACGTTTTTTGAAGAGACTTCGACAAATGATAAACTGGAGTTGGACAAAATACGAAGACAGGCCTAAACCGAAGAAAAGAAAAAATGAAGGCTTTTTTACAATCTCCCGTAGGATTAATCGAGATAAGAGAAACTGACGGTTATATTTCATCGGTAAGGATTATTCACCAAGAAGGGGAGGAAAAAGCCGACTCTTCACCACTTTTGAATAATGCAATAAAACAGTTGGAAGAATATTTCTCCGGAGAACGTAAAGTTTTTGACTTACCCCTGAAACAAAACGGTACATCGTTTCAGCAAAAAGCATGGGAATATCTGAGCACAATCCCTTATGGAAAAACTGTTTCGTATAAAGATGAAGCTATCGCTATCGGTTCACCAAAAGGATGCAGAGCTGTAGGTGCTGCAAACGGAAAGAATAATCTAGCTATTATAGTCCCTTGCCACCGTGTGGTAAATGAAGGAGGACGATTGGGTGGCTATGCATATGGAACAGATATAAAACTTCTTCTTCTTGAACTCGAAAATTATTATAACTTCATGTAAATGCTAAACCTCTCACGATATAACATAATTCTAGCATCCAATTCACCTCGTAGAAAAGAACTTCTGAGTGGGCTAAATATACCCTATGAGATAAAAACTTTACCTGATATTGATGAGTCATATCCGGACAGCCTTGCAGGAGAGGATATCGCTATCTATATTGCGAAAGAAAAGGCTAATGCTTACCTCGATCAACTGGATGAGAATACATTACTTATAACTGCAGACACAATCGTCTTACTCGATGGAAAAGTTTATGGAAAGCCATCAGATGAAACAGATGCGAAGCAAATGCTACGCGATCTTTCCGGAAAAACGCATCAGGTAATCACAGGGGTATGCATCACAACTAAAGACAAGCAAGTCTCTTTTGGTGTATCATCCGAAGTTCGCTTCTCTAAACTTGATGACGATGAAATTGAATATTACGTTTCCAACTATAAGCCTTTCGACAAAGCCGGAGCATATGGAGTGCAAGAGTGGATAGGATATGTAGCTGTAGAGTATATCTCAGGATCGTATTTTAATATAATGGGATTACCGATACAAAGATTATATAGAGAACTGAAAAAGTTTTGAGTTATACAAAATAAAAAAGACGGCTTCAAACCGTCTTTTCTTGTATTATTATCAATATCCTGATTTTATTATCCTACACTACCCTCCAGACTGATTTGTAATAGCTTTTGAGCTTCAACAGCAAATTCCATCGGAAGATTTTGCATTACCTCTTTAGCATAGCCATTTACTATAAGCCCCACAGCTTCTTCAGTTCCTATACCGCGCTGATTACAATAAAGAATTTGATCTTCACTAATCTTAGAAGTAGTAGCTTCATGCTCAATGATAGCTCCCGGATTTGCTATATCTGAATAAGGGAATGTATGCGCACCACACTTATCACCGAGTAATAAACTGTCGCATTGCGAGTGATTGCGCGCACCTTCTGCTTTTGGTGAAACTTTAACCAAACCTCTATATATATTTTGACTAAGTCCTGCTGATATTCCTTTGGATACGATACGGCTCTTTGTGTTTTTACCGAGGTGTATCATCTTGGTACCTGTATCAGCCTGCTGATAATGATTGGTTACCGCAACAGAATAAAATTCACCTATAGAATCATCTCCTGCAAGGATACATGATGGGTATTTCCATGTAATGGCGGAACCTGTCTCTACCTGTGTCCAAGAGATCTTAGAGCCTTTTCCTTTACATATACCACGCTTAGTAACAAAGTTATAAATTCCACCCTTACCATCTTTATCTCCCGGATACCAGTTTTGCACAGTAGAATATTTTACTTCTGCGTAGTCGAGAGCTATGATTTCTACAATAGCAGCATGCAACTGATTTTCGTCACGCATAGGAGCTGTACAACCCTCAAGGTAGCTAACGTATGAATTATCCTCAGCAACGATCAGAGTCCGCTCAAACTGCCCTGTATTAGCTGCATTGATACGGAAATATGTAGACAACTCCATCGGGCAACGTACACCTTTAGGAATATACACAAAAGACCCGTCACTGAATACGGCAGAGTTAAGCGCAGCAAAGAAATTATCTCTATATGGAACTACAGATCCAAGATATTTTTTAACCAATTCGGGATGTTCCTGTACAGCCTCACTGAAAGCACAGAATATGATACCCTTTTCGGCCAACACTTCCTTAAATGTAGTTTTTACGGAAACACTATCTACAACTGCATCCACAGCCATAGTTTGCACACCGGCTAATATTTCGCGTTCATGAAGCGGAACTCCTAGTTTATCAAATGTTTTCAACAACTCAGGGTCTACCTCATCGAGGCTTTTAGGTCCGTCTTTTTTCTTTGGAGCTGCATAGTAACTGATGCTCTGATAGTCAATCTCCGGAATTTCCAGATGCGCCCATTCCGGCGTCTTCATTGTAAGCCAATGACGATATGCTTTAAGACGGTATTCGAGCAACCAGTCCGGCTCATTTTTTTTCGCTGAAATCAGACGTACAACATCTTCGTTGAGTCCGATCGGAATAACCTCAGTTTCAATATCCGTTACAAAACCGTATTTGTAATCTCCGGTGGTAACGTCTTCTAAAATTTTATCTTGAGTTTCTTGCATGATTAATTTTATTTTAGCGAATAGCCGTAGGCTATAGGCTGTTAAAGTCAATTATTGGTTGTAAGCAGAATGCTTATTGCCAGTTTGCAAAGATATTACATTCTATTCATAAATTATACATATATAAATATTTTGCATCACTGATAGAACACATAAAACGAGCTTTTGTTTAGTTTTTTCCTTTTTATAACAGTAAGACTAACCGGTACAACATAAATAGTCGGCTCTCCTGATATCCCATCAGAAGAGCCGACACGCTTCAAATCCAAATTGATCTTAATAGTGTTATGAATTTTTAAGAACGTTTATAATATTCCCTTGTCTGAATCTGAGTTCTCCAAGCTCTTTTTCCCTGCTTCATGCTTTCTACCGAACGATACGTTCCATGAAAAGCGCAAATAAAGCATGTGCCCGTTTTCTTTTATATACGACCATGACGTCGATGGCTTAATATTGGAAACGTTACGACTTCCTGCACTCCAGTAATCCTTAAACGGATATGACATCCCAACCGAAAGTTGTGCTTCTTTGTACTTATATCCGGCTTCTATATAGTTCCAGTCTTCACCATACCAGATTGTTTCGCCCCATAACTCTTTATATCTGGTATACATTCCCATTGTCAATAAACAGTTTTTATATATAAGGTTTGAACGAGCTCCGCCATGCATAAAATTGTGTACATGTGTATTACCATAATTGGACTTAAATATATCCCGATGCACTCCAAACCACCCGGTAACAGTCCATATATCTTTAATAAGCCTCAAAGTAACATCTCCATTTAAGAATAAGTAATGTTCTCCCTTATGATTATCCGAAAAGCTTATCACCTTATCCCCTTCTATACTAAACGCGTCTACTATAAGCTTATCAAAATACATATAACCGATAACTGTACTTATATCAAATATTCCTTTATTGTAACTTAAAGTCAATCTGTTGTTATAGAGATTATATGGTTTTAGGTTAGGATTTCCCCTACTTATCTGATAAGTATCGGTTTGTTGTTCCACTCCACTTAGTTGTCCCAAGGAAGGAGTCCGTGTATTCACTATAAATGAATATTTCAACGAAAAATTATCATTTAATGGATAACTAAGTTGAACGGAAGGGCGGAAGGTATAATAGGTAGCATCCTTCTTCCCTTCTTTGAAAAACAGACGAGTTCCACCTATGCCGATAGTGTAGCCTAACTTTTTAGCTATTTTTCCCTGTATCTGAGCATACAAATAAGATTCCGCATTTTTCATTTTAGTAATAGTATTTGCTCCGCCTTCATATGTATTATCAGCAAAACCTTGTGTATGTTTTATTCCCGAGGAGAAGGATAGATTTTCGAACTGCTTTTCATATACGGCTTCACCGATAAGAGAGTATTTATTGCCGTCTATTTTATTGAAAATATCGGAAAGCACTTCGCCATCTTCAGTTTCTTTGTATCTACGGTCACTATTGGAACCGATGTATGTCCCCACGAGATTTACAGCAAGTGATTGCTTATTCTTCAATTCTCGTTTGAAGTATATATCGAGTACAGGAGTATATTCATTCCCTTTATTTCTTGAAGAGGAGAGTGTCTTATTTAGACTATTGGAATATAATATATTTTGTGCACTTTGATTTTTATAATTGTAGAACTGATTCTTAAACAATACGTTAAACACATACTTATCAGGGGAAGTAAGATTGTATGATAGATTCAAGTATTGATATTGATAATCCATAGGGGCATAAATACCTTTCTGCTCTCTGGTGATCGGATTGTTCGGAAAATTCAGTGTCTCTGTTTGATCAGACCACCGTTTGTCATAGCTTCTATAATTGATAAAATAATTGAGTCCGAATTCTGAGGCTTTATAGTTTGTCTTGAAAGTTAGATTATCATTTCCAAACCCTACATAGGGAGAATTCCGTCCGTCAGCAAACACATACCCTCCATAATTTTTCTGTCGGTCAACGATCAGATTTAATACAGCACCCACATTCTCATTTCCAAAACGTACTCCGGGATCTTCAAAAAATTCGACACGAAGGATATCTTGTGATCTCAAAGCTGCTACTTCTTGTACAGAAGCCCTGACTCCATTGATGCGGAGTTGAACTTCTTGGTTACTAATTTTTATAGTCCTATTTACAGCATCTATATTCAATCGGGGTATTGCCATGTTGCTAAGCAAGTCGAATGCACTCACAGATGTTTTTACCTGCATTGAGTCGGGCATAAGTATTTGACGATCTATTTTGTTTATTATCCGATTTCCTGTTACAATAACTTCACCAAGAGTTTTCGCATCTTCCTGTATTTCTATATCACCTAAATCGATATGTGTTGTAAGATTATTAATCTTGATAAATGTTGTACGATAGCCCATGTAAGAGGCCTTCAGGATGTAATCTTGTTTTTGAAACTGCCCCGCAATCAAGAACAAACCTGTAGTGTCTGTTTGAGATCCGGTGATATATGAGGAATCCACTTTAAGCAATACTGTTGTAGCAAACTCAATAGGCTGTTTTGTTTTCAGATCTACAATACGCCCTTTTATATCTATCGCACTTACCGAGATGCTGACGATAATAAGTAAAAGTAAGGATAATATAGCTTTCATTCTTTTTGTTTAATTATTTATACTATTTACACGAAATGAAAAGCCATAGTGTTACAACAGATCTCCTTTAATTTGAAAATATTGTCATTTTCGATCTTTTTGATTTCTATATAATTTTAATTCCCAACGATTTTTATATATAAAAAAATGGCTGTGAGGAAACATCACAGCCATTATATATATCAGAAGTTGTTAATTAACTTTTAAAGTTAATAGCAGCCTGTGCTGCCGCTAGACGTGCAATTGGAACACGGTATGGAGAGCAACTCACATAGTTCAATCCTACGCAATGGCAGAATTCGATAGAAGATGGTTCACCGCCATGTTCTCCACAAATACCGACTTTCATGCCCGGACGAGTTTGACGGCCTTTAGTCACAGCAGATTGTACAAGTTGTCCCACACCTTCCCTATCTATAGCCTGGAATGGATCTATTTTTAGAATACCTTTCTCTAAGTAAATAGGCAGGAATTTACCCACATCGTCACGAGAGAACCCGAATGTCATCTGAGTGAGGTCATTTGTTCCCAAAGAGAAGAATTCAGCAGATTCGGCAAGCTTGTCAGCTGTAATAGCGGCACGAGGCGTTTCCACCATTGTTCCTACCTCAAAATCGATTCTATCACCTATTTCTGCAAATACCTTTTCAGCAGTACTGCGAATGATATCTTCCTGGAATTTCATTTCACTCAAAGAGGTAGTCAATGGTACCATGATTTCAGGATGAGTTTTTATTCCTTTTTTCTTCAGTTTCAGAGCAGCTTGCAGAATGGCTCTTGTCTGCATTTCAGTAATTTCAGGATAAGTATTTGCAAGACGGCAACCACGATGTCCCAGCATTGGATTCATTTCTTGCAATGATGAAATCTTTTGTTTTATCTTACTTTCAGAAATTTGCATTGCCTCTACCATTTCCTCCAAACCCTTCATATCATGAGGCAAGAATTCATGCAATGGTGGGTCGAGTAAACGAACTGTTACAGGAAGTCCTTCCATAGCGGCGAATATACCTTCAAAGTCTTCTTCCTGAAGAGGAAGCAGTTTTTTTAATGCTTTCTTACGTTCTTCTACATTGTCTGCCAAAATCATTTCACGCATGGCAATGATCTTATCCCCTTCGAAGAACATGTGCTCTGTACGGCATAAACCAATTCCTACAGCTCCAAAGTTGTGAGCAACAGAAGCATCGTGTGGAGTATCGGCATTCGCTCTTACTTTCAGACGGGAATATTTATCTGTAAGTTTCATCATTTCGGCAAAATCTGCACTTAATTCGGCATCTTTTGTTCCTACCTTACCGTCATACACTTCTCCTGTAGAGCCATTGATAGAGATCCAATCACCTTCACGATACTCACGATCATCAATCATAAGAGAACGCCTCTTGTAATTGATACGAAGGTCAGAAACACCGGACACGCAACATTTACCCATGCCACGAGCAACAACGGCAGCGTGAGAAGTCATCCCTCCGCGAGCCGTAAGGATACCTTCGGCAACAGCCATACCTTTTAGATCTTCAGCGGCAGTTTCTATTCTGACAAGGATAACTTTTTTATTTTTATGATGGCTTGTTTGCCATTCAGCATCATCGGCAAAGAAAACGATTTGCCCTGTAGCTGCACCGGGAGACGCAGGGAGCCCCTTAGCTATAACTGTAGCAGCTTTTAACGCCTTCGGCTCGAACACTGGGTGTAGTAATTCATCTATCTTCTGAGGTTCAACACGCAACAAAGCTTCTTCTTCGGATATCAAACCTTCGTTTAACATATCCATGGCAATCTTTACGGCAGCAGCACCGGTTCGTTTTCCACTACGTGTCTGAAGCAACCATAGCTTGTTATCTTGTATTGTAAACTCAAGGTCTTGCATGTCTTTATAATGCAATTCAAGCTTTTTCTGAATTTCATTCAGGCTCTTGTAAGCTTCAGGCATTACTTCCTCCAGAGACAATCCTCTTTGTTTTCTCTCTTCTTCAGTGATGCCCTGTTGTCTTGCCCAGTCATAAGAACCTTGTAAGGTAATCTGCTGAGGAGTACGTGTACCGGCAACCACATCTTCACCTTGTGCATTGATAAGGAACTCACCATTGAACCGAGCTTCTCCTGTAGCAGCATTACGAGTAAATGCTACTCCCGAACCGGAATTATCATTCATATTACCGAATACCATTGCCTGCACGTTAACGGCAGTACCCCACTCTGCAGGAATATTATTCAGTTTGCGATAAAAGATAGCACGTTCGTTCATCCAGCTTTCAAATACAGCCATTATAGCATTCCAAAGTTGTACCCATGGGTCTGTTGGAAAGTCTTGCCCTGTCTTTTCTTTTATTATTTTTTTGAAACGTACAACAAGCTCCTTCAAATCTTCTGTTCCAAATTCTGAATCTTGTTTTATACCTTTCTTTTCTTTCAGCTCATCTATAATTTCTTCAAAAACATCTTCATCATCCTTTTCTACAGGTTTCAAACCCATTACCACATCGCCGTACATTTGTATGAAACGACGATATGAATCCCAAGCAAAGCGAGGAGTCTGTGTCTTACGCGCAATGGCTTCTACGGCTTTTTCGTTTAATCCTAGGTTTAAGATTGTATCCATCATCCCCGGCATGGAAGCTCTTGCTCCCGAGCGAACCGAAACGAGAAGAGGATTTTCATCATCACCAAATTTAGGGCCTCCCACAACACGCTCGATATGATGTATTGCTTCTTTCACCTCATTTGTAAGAAGTTTAATAACATTTTCTTTACCTTCCTTGTAAAATAAATTGCACACTTCTGTAGTGATTGTAAATCCCGGAGGCACAGGTATTCCCATTAGACTCATTTCTGCCAAATTAGCACCTTTTCCTCCTAGTAACTCCTTCATTTTCGCGTTTCCCTCGGTAACTGTACCGCCAAAGACATAAACAGACTTTCCACTCATACTGTAACGATTTTAAAAGGTTAGATAATAGTATTTAACATGTTCATGATATTCATATAGTGCAAAAATCGACTGACTATCTGTTACAATCAATCGATTTCAATATTATGAAAAAATAACCGGATAACAAAGTATTTTAGAGTAATTTAATATGGTTATAAAACATAATAATCCCGACAAGAGACCTTGCCGGGATTACATGAAAATATTATTTTTTGTAAGCGAAACCTCGCTTTTTAACAAATATACACTATCCTATAACATGCATTGCATCCAACACTAATTTTAGAAGGAATAATACTGCAATGACGTACACTGTAACAGATACATCTTTTGATTTTCCGCAAAAAACTTTGATAAACGCAAAACTCAACATACCGAAAACAATACCTTCTGCTATACTGTATGTAAAAGGCATAAACACGATGGTAAGGAATGCAGGCAAACCTTCGCTCATGTCGCTGAAATTGATCTTAGCAACAGACGAAATCATAAACAAACCAACAATAATCAAAGCCGGTGAGGTTGCAGCAGCGGGAACCATCAGGAATAATGGTGCAAAAAATAGTGCTAAGATGAAAAACAACGCTGTACTTACAGAGGTAAGTCCGGTACGACCGCCCGATGCTACACCCGATGCACTTTCTACATACGCAGTAACTGTACTTGTACCAAGTATAGAACCCACGGTAGTACCTAGAGCATCAGAGAACAGGGCTTTCTTCATTTGAGGGAAATTTCCGTCTTCATCTGCAAGTCCTGCTTTTGATACCACACCGATCAATGTACCTACTGTATCGAAGAGGTTTACAAACAACAAGGTGAATACAACGATAACCATGTTGATAGATAAAATATGATCCCACTCAAACTGAGCAAAGATAGGAGCAATAGATGGAGGTGTATCAATCACATTTCCTTCGGGTAATTTAACATCTCCCAAAATAAGACCAAAGATAGTTGCAACAACGATCCCTATCAGAATAGAACCATTTACATTTCTTACAAATAGTACAGCTGTAACAAATAGTCCTAAAAAGGCAATCCATATGCTGTGTTGAGAAAAGTCTCCTAATGCAACCAATGTAGCAGGACTTGAAACTACGATTCCTGCGTTTTTCAACCCAATTAGTGTGATAAACAGCCCGATACCGACAGGTATTGCGTCTTTTAATACTTTTGGTATACTTTTTACTATTAGTTCACGAACATTGAAGAACGTAAGTAGTATAAATATAATCCCTTCGATAAATACTGCTGTGAGTGCAAATTGCCAAGAATATCCCATTACACCGCAAATTGTGAAAGCAAAGAATGCATTCAATCCCATTCCGGGAGCTTGTGCAATTGGCAGTTTAGCATATAATGCCATCATAAGGGTGGCGAAAATAGTTGCCAAAGCTGTAGCAGTAAACAACGCATCCTTATCCATCCCTGTAGTAGACAATATACTTGGGTTTACGATCAGGATATAAGACATAGTAAGGAAAGTGATAAGACCCGCAAGAAACTCTTTGCGTATAGTCGTATTATTCTCCGAAAGCTTAAATGTTTTTTCTAGTAAGTTTTTCATATTCTATTAATGATCAAAAGTTCCACTTAGCAGCAATAGTAGGATTTATATATGGTTCATTTAAGCGAGACCCATTAGCTGAGTTAATAAAGTTATTGCTTATCTCTATTTCTGTACCTAAAGACAGGTTTGAATTAACATTATACCAGAATTGAGGTTCTGTAAGCAGAATTATTTTTTTACCACCTCGATCTTTTGCATGAGTCGTATTTTTATCCTGAGTCCAAACATCAAGAAATCCACATACAGTAAATTTATTATCAAAGAGATTAGCTCCCCATGTTACTGTCCACTGAACATCGTTACTAACTCTCTCGAAAGCATTGTATTTATATACTAAATAAGTTCCAAGGTTTACTCCTTTAATATTTGTAGCATAAGATGCTCCGGCTAAGTAGGCATTTGCGATAGAAAAACCAAAGTTCTCTGCCTTACCTACACCACCATTAAACTCTAAGTGGGCCATAATCGGGCTTTTTCCCAACTTCAGGTCGCGGGCAATTTCAAGGTACATTGTTCCTATATTTCCTCTGCTTTGGTTAAAATCCAAATCGACAAACATGAAAGTAGAACCCCATTTGTCAGGTTTGAACATCTCAAAGGTTGCAGTAAAATAGTTTTTTCCAGAAATCTTGTCTCCATGTAGGGCATGACGTGGATCGAAATGTAACTGAAGATTCTGTGCCGAAGCATAGAATGAAGCCATTAATACGATTAATGTGAATAGTACCTTTTTTGCCATATTATTAGAATTTATTATTAAAAATGCAAAAATAAGTAAAAAAAAGAATTAAATATTTGTCGAAGAAGATTTAACAATCGTTTTTTTTCAACAATATGTAGAATCCTTTCCCAGCTTCGTTTTTTAGTTTTAAAATAAATTATGCGTAAATTTTTATTTTTTATTTTGAAATATAAAAAAATGTCATACCTTTGCACCGCAATAAGCAAAAGACGGGATGTAGCGCAGTCCGGTTAGCGCACCTGCTTTGGGAGCAGGGGGTCCCAGGTTCGAATCCTGGTATCCCGACGAAACAAAAAGACCTAAGTAATTAGTTGGGTCTTTTTGTTTATGTTATGGTTTCCGTTTTATTTTGAAAAGTTTTTTTACTATTTATCGTTTACGTAAATACGAGGTCTATCCATAAAATATTCCTTGCCTTCATTCATGTCTACCATTGCTCTTATTAAATTAAAATTATCATCTACACAATATGTTTCAGAGTTAGAAAAAAGATATTGATATAAATTATATTCTCGTAATAATTTAGAGTCTATTAAGCAAAAAGTATTATCTAATTCTCTCTTTTCTGTAAAATATTTTTCATCCCACATTGTTAAAACTAATGAATCATTCAAGGGAAATATAACTTCAACACCATTCATCCCAAATCCGCTATAAAAGCAAGGTTGATTAGCG
The DNA here is from genome assembly GCF_004569505.1 of Dysgonomonas mossii. Lineage (NCBI taxonomy): Bacteria > Pseudomonadati > Bacteroidota > Bacteroidia > Bacteroidales > Dysgonomonadaceae > Dysgonomonas > Dysgonomonas mossii. Next base: position 351,640 of record NZ_SPPK01000003.1, on the reverse strand, counting down.
ATATGTGGTTTTGTTAGAATAGGGTTATCGGAAGTATATACATTATTCTGCTCTGTTACATAGAAAACCCATATTTTGTTAACCAATTGATCTTGATATGAGTCTATTAACTTTTGGTCTCCATAAATATAAAAATGTTCAAGTGATTGTAATTCGTCGTCATACTCTAATGTGATTGAATCTATTGAAGTATACTGTTTCTCCTCGACTTGTGTTTTGTAAAATTCCTTATATAACTCAAAGGCATAATTATTTACTTTTTTATTTGCATCAATATGCATTTCTCTAATATTGGGCATTCGTAAGTATTGGAGAGCGATAAGAGCAGAAAAAATGTCCTTTGTCTTTTTATCTATGACAGGATTATTTTCATGGTTGTTTAACCATTCTTTTGTCTTGGAAGCAAATAATTTTAGACAATCACTATACATAATTTCTAAATTATTTGCGAAAAATTCTTTTTCAAGCATATTTGCAGATGTTATTGTTTCCCCATCAACAATCTTTTCTGCTAATTTATAAAAATCATCTTTGTAAGCTATATTTGCAATAGATTGTGTATATGATTTTGAATTTCTCTTATTGTATACCCAAATAGACTTTTTATTTTCAGAGAAATTCCGAAAATAACATTGTGGGATATAATGCTGTTTATTGTTTTCCTTACTCATAAAATATTACGCCATTAATTATGAAAATAGATACTCACAGTTATAACATTCAATATTCAACCCCATACTCTCCAATCCTCCCCCTCACAAATCCTCTTTGGCAACCACAAACCGAGGATTTTAGCGGGCTTTCACATAAGCAGCTTTATAATATAATTTAAATCTACCTGTTACTCTTTAGGTAAAGATGATATGGGCTTCATTATTATTTTCTTACTATTCAAAGATATATAAAAATGAAATCCAATATTAACAATTATAAACTATTTTTTCATCATCCCATCATCTCGACCGAAGGGAAGAATATTATTTGATACCGTACAGAAGAACACGACTGTCCGACACAGCCGATACAGACCAATTCCTATAATCACAACAGCTTAGCTAGAGAACGTTAATTCGTATACTAAGAAAGTTTCTATTTAAATCTCTTTGCTAATCAATCCCAGAAAATTGTGAACTAACACAAATATTGGTAAGTCTGAATAAGAAATAAACTCTTAAAGCTTTATTCATAAGATTAAAAGCTATTTACTGTAAATCCTTTTTATCATCAAATAATTCAGGATAATGCTTTCTTATCAAATTCTGATCTACCTGATCCAGTTCTTCCAAAAGTTTAGGTTTGTCTTGAGGTCGTAATCCTTTTTGATTCATCACATTTATTAAACTCCAGTCTTTGACGGGTTTTAGAGGTGTAGGATCAGACGGTTCTTTTGCTTCCATATCGTAACGAGTAAAATCAATAACATGAAATGGAGTCATTCTATGCCAATCCCGTAACAAAGCCAATCGGAACTCTTTATTCATGAACCATTTTATCTCCAGATTATTATACGAATCGCCAAGCCCCGACCCTCTTTCCTCGAATCTATAGTTCCAGTCATCATTCGTCTTATTATATTCACGCCAGATATTGCCAAACTCTCCAAAAGTTACAAAATGAGTATCCGGCCAGCGCTCTTTTGTCCCGCTTACCCACATTTCCATCGCTTTGCATATAAATTCCTTTCCAAACTCATGAACCATTTGGGCTTCCCAGATATTAGTCACCCATCCAAATCCGTTTAGTTCAAAACCTTTATCAAAATGAATGGATTGTGTATGCATAACTTCCAAATGTCCCAAGTCGAGACCCCAGCCTTTATATGTCTCTATCGGGCCTACTCCACGTCGGCTATTATATCCTTCAATACCATGTCCGCTTTGCCCACTACGACGAGCACATAGAAAATCCATTGTCCAGCCATCAAGATTCACACAGTCTATAAAATCATTTTTGCTTTGTGCCGGCTTGCAGAAATGCTCTGTTGACGGATAGAATGGGTATGACGGAGAACCGTCAGCCCCTCCTCCGTCTATATTATGCTGACTCCAGATGACGGCATGTGCCGTATGGATCTTTTCTTTTTCGGCAAGGTATTTTAAGTTATCGGCTGATAAAAATCCTCCGATAATTGACTGGGGGCGATATCCATCCCCAACCATATCGGATATCAGTTGGATTGCTTCAGACATTTCACGGTTTACCCTCTCACGAGGCAGATACATCGCCGGAAAATAACCCGGAAAGTAAGAGACCTCGTCTCCATATTTTTTCTGACATTCTACAATATACTGACGGATCTGCTTGTAATTTTCACGCTGGTCTTCCAATGCATTCATCGTAAAACCCCAGGTCAATCGTCCATCCGGATTATTCTTGGCAAAGGCTTCTCTTAATGAGCGAACTCCGTCCAATGTATGCCAGTCTCCCTCGTCACGTGGATGCAGTTTTACATCCCGCGAAACTTCCCAAGGGGTGGTACGTATCATAATACAAAGGGTTACAAACCTATTTCCTTTGAGCGGAATAGGTTCATTATTAGAGCCGACAAAAGGCTCTGAGGCTTTTAGGAAGTTGGTAAAAGCAAAAATTATAAAGAGGAATATAATCTTTAACAAAAGAATATTTTTATTCATATTTATTTGTTTTACAAAATCTTTCGGAAAGAATTAAAAAACACAGTGCATTCAAAAAAAGCGAATGCACTGTAATTCATTTCATCGTTTATTTGTACAATCAACAACTAGTTGATTATTTACAGGTATCAGACGAAAGACATAGTTGGCAGCAATCCCCCTTTCTACTATCCCTGCTTTGCATGTAATACTGTATTTGTAGTTCATAAATTCAGCATCGATACGATTGTTGCCTATGGAGCGGAATGGCAATTCTTTTCCTTCGGCAGTTTTAAGTTCGAGTACCCAGCGAAATTCTTTTTCAGCAGCTTCACAGCGTACCTCAAAGAGATCTTCATGGAATATGATTCTAAAAACATTCTTGTTGTCATCCTTACATTCCACTTGCAGCACATCTTTGGCTATTTCTGTTACTACAGGCTCGTTCAAGGATACTTCCTTCTTATTTCCGTCTTTATCTATACTCTTTATGTACAATCCTGCCCGGTCGTCGTTTACACTCCACATGAAGCCGTCGACAAACGGAAGCGTATAATATAAGAACTGGTTTCCTTCTCCTGATTTATTCAGATAAGGAGATTCGAATTTCTCATCGAAAAGATGAATGTCGCGGAAACGGAAAGATTTTCCTTCCCACAAAAGATTGGCACGATAGTAGCGGCTGTTGAACCAAACTGTTTTTCTTCCCTCATTACGGATATCGGTCATGGTAGTCACTGCTGTAGCCGGAGTGGTTGAAAACTTCTCTTTAAACCATTTACCCGATTCGCCCAATGTCTGTATTTTGATTTTATGCAATTTCTTTAGTGAGTCAAAAATGGGGAACTGCATTTGTAATCCTTTCTGCATGCCATTCCATGTGAAAGAATTTTCCTGTCCAGCCTGTGCATAATTGAAAGCCAAACAAGGCTGGTTGACAATCGATTCCAGAAAATACTCCACCCATTTCTTATCCATACCCGACTCGTGGTAAACAGGTTCTAAAGATATGACACCCTGCCTGTCGTGTCCCAGTCCGGTATCGTATTGATAAATAGGGTCGCTTCCCAGCATGCGGAAAATAGGCACAGGTATCTGTCCCTCTGACGTTTGGGCAGGCATATAAGCATTTAGTTTGCTAGGATAATATGCCTGATTCCAGTATCCACCCCAAAGTGTGTAGCCGTCGGTACCCACCTGATCCTTACAGTTACACGAAGCTATTATTTTATATTTGTCGTACATGTAAGCCAATGTATGCGAATCAATATACCACGAACCTACCGATTGCGGATATTTCCCGAATATTTTCTTAAATTTCTCCATATATACATCTACCAGCTTTTCCCTTTCCTGGGGCGTATATCCTGTAGTGAAGGCAATATTGGCATGAGAAACCCATGAATGTTCTCCTCTCCATTTTATACCTGCAGCTTCTACATGAGGCTGGGTAATTTCCCACCACGCACCAATTTCAGAATTCGGTTTCAGCTCATTTTTGAGTAAATCCTGATATTTAGGATTAATCAAAGCATCGTATTGAAGCAGGAATGTGGCCGGAAAGGAATACTTATCCAGTAACTTAATTTGCTCCCGAACAGTTTCGAACAGAAGACTATCTGCATTTTCGACACGGTAGTCGGTCTGACGGATAAAATTTACAATATTGATTATCCGGGGAGCATCCGATATCCCTTCCTTTGGGGTTTTACGGGTATTGGTAGTACAACTCATACTCACAGCGGAGAAGAGCAATACTAGAGTTGTCAGTTTTCTTAGACTCATAAATATCATTTGTTTATTAGAATTTTCATTTTAGAACCGACCTACTATAAAAAGAATAAATAGCCGGTTATTATTATTTACTTAATCAGGGCATTTTTAGTAACTGTAGACATCAGTCAAGAAGCAAATATGGGTAATATTTTTTAATTAAAGCAAGTCCTTCCGGAGATATTTTATCAATTGCCTTCGGTTTATCTTGCGGACGGCTCTGTTTTTGATTAATTTCTCCCATCAGGCTCCATTTTCGGGTCATGTCCTTAGGTTCTTCTGCCTTGAGATTATAGTTGGTAAAATCAATCACATTTTCCGTTCTGTTTTTCTGCCAATCTTTAACTAGCGCCAGACGGAAATCCTTGTTCATAAACCATCTGATTTTCAGATTAGAATCAGAACCTCCGATACCTGAGCCTTTCTGCTCGAAACGGTAATTGAAAGAATTATCCTTGTAATAATCCCTCCACAACAAGCCGAATTCGCCCTGAGTGATGAACTTAACATCTGGCCAGTTTCGTTTTATCTCATTCAGCCAGTCTTTAAGGCCTGATATATCTATTGGAAGAGACAGTTCCCAGCAATTAGTTACCCAGGCAAATCCGTTGAGCTCAAATCCCCTGTCATAATGCATAGCGGAAGTATATAGCATCTGCGTTAGTCCTGTCAATTTCCCATAGGCCATTAAGGTTTCGATAGGACCTACCCCCATACGGCTGTTGAAACCGTCGGCAAAACCAGCTCTACGAGCCGAGAGGAAATCCATTGTCCATCCATCCAGATTCACACAGTCAATAAAGTCATCTTTGCCTTGAGCGGGCTTACAAAAATGTTCTTTCGATGGATAGAAAGGATAAGAAACTGCCCCGTCGCCATCCTGATTATCGATAGAAAATTGGCTCCATATATTGCCTTGACATACATGTATTCCCTCTTTTTCAGCTAAGAATTGTTGATTTTCGGCAGACAGAAAGCCGGCGACAACACTTTTGGGGCGGAATCCGTTTCCGACTATTTCACTTACCTTAGCCAGTCCATCCTGCAAGTCTTTATTTACCTGTTCGCGAGTATTATAAGCATTGGCAAAGTATGCGCCCGGTATGAATGTAATATCGTCACCATACTTAAGGTGATATCCGACTACCAGTTCACGAATCTTCTTATAATTTTCGGTTTCGTCATGCAATGCCAACCAACTGAATGCCCATGTTATCCTTGCACCCGGAAACTCAGAAGATACAGCTTCCCGGAATGCGATTATACGCTCAGGAGTATGCTCGGAACGTTCGTCCAGTCCTTCGTTTCTGTCTCTGCTTACCTCGATCTGATTTACACGGATTATTGTATTCAGGGTGAGGAAACGATTTTCCATCAGTACAGCCGGTGTCGGCTCCCCCTTACTCTGTCCTTTTAGGGAAGAAAGAGAGCCACACCAAACTGAAGTAAAGGTTAATAGAATTAAAAATAAACTTTTCTTTGTCATCTTATAACCGTTAATATATTCTACCACCCCGGATTATTTGGTAATAAATTCGGATTGAGTTTTGTTTCATCCAAAGGCAGAGAATAATAATAATTTTTAGGTGCTATAAACTTACGGTTTGTCTCAGGTTCTACAATATAAAAACCATTTTCGTCCAGCTTCTTTGCACTTTCATCATCCAGCACCTTCAGTTCTGCATACTCACTACCTTTATACCTGAAACCTTTCAGAGCTCCAACCAATTCAGTTTCCGCCGTTTTCCAACGTCTGAGATCATCTCGTCTAAATCCTTCAAATGCAAGCTCTATCGTACGCTCTCTACGTATTTCAGTCCGCATATCCAGTCCATTTGCCTGTACAAATTCATTTGTAAGGACAGGCATCTCTACTCCCTTTCGTGAGCGGACTACATTGATCGTATTATTCAGGACTTCATTACTTATTTTATCATCTTTTTCGAATATGGCTTCTGCCAAGATAAGTAATACTTCCGCATAACGGATGATATGATAATCATAATACGAATCGTTTACTCCGGTTCTTTCTTCTCCCATAAACTTCCATAACTTATATCCTGTCTTCGTATTCGGACGGGTTTCAAAACCCGGAGCACTGACCAACTGACCATCCTGCGGGCTCAGGAATGTTGTCCCTGGTATCAAGAACGTCTGAGTCATACGGGGGTCACGATTTTTAAACTCATCAGCCATTTTTTTATATCCTTCAAATCCTGATCCGGAGGCGGTTATAGGCAAGCCCGTACTTTTGCACAGATACATCTCGGCCAGCTTTTTGGTCGGAGTACCCCTCTGCCCCCAATAAACACCGTGAGCCTGCGAGTGCATACGTATATCTTTAAAGTAGCGGTTAGAAAGAATCGCTTCCGGCGCATCGTCTCCTTTTTCTATAAACAGATAACGATAGCTCTCGGCACCTGAGCCTTCATATAAGGAGTATTCTCCACTTGCCCTTACTTTTTCAGCTGCAGCTACCGCCTGTTCCAACAGTTCTTTATAATCTGTCCGATGCTTATGATATTTGGCCCATGTTCCGGAGAATAATGCGATTCTCGCTTTCAGAGCTAAGGCTGCGCCCTGTGTTACACGCCCTTTATCATCGGCTGCAAGCTCACTCTGTTTTGGCAGTTTAGTATAGATTGCTTCGAGTTCCGAAAGTATAAAATCTTCTACTTTGGTCTGAGAGTCTCTATGAGCAAATAATTCAGGGGAATCCACATTTAAAGTTTTAGTAATGACAGGCACGTCAGCGAATCTCTTCATCAAACGCCAATAAGTATAGGCCCTGAAAAAACGGGCTTCGGCTACATAATGTTCTATTTCGGAAGGATTGCCCTCGTAGGCTTCACTTTTCTCTATAATTTTATTACAATTACGGATATCAGTAAACCTGTCATTCCAATTTCCATCCGAAGAATTTGCGATATATGTTCCATTACTTACATTATTTGCTCCTTCGCCGTAAGCAATATCACTTTCACTGTCGCTTGTATTAAAACTTTCCATCCTGTCATACAAGAGATTTGCCGCTTTTTTATAATCGGCCGGGGTTTTCCAAAACTGAGGATCACTTAGGTTTTCTTTCGGAAGCAAATCCATATCCTGGCAACTTGACATTGCCACTAAAATAGCAATGAGCGCGGAAATTGTTGATATATATTTTTTCATGATTATGTACTTTAGCAAAAATTAGAAAACGATATTAACACCTAACGAGTAATTACGGGCAAACGGATAACTCACAAAACTACCTCCATCTTCAGGGTCCCATCCGCCGGGTGCATTGTGTATTTCAAAGAGGTCTTCCCCGCTGAAGTATATCCTGACTTTCTCCAGTTTCGCTTTCAGTGTATACTTTTTAGGGATAGTATAGCCGACCTGCAAGTTCTTCAACCTGATATATCCTACATTATGCTTGGTGTTGGTAGAGATATAATAGTTATAATTTTTTCTGGTACCATCGTTTGATATAGCCGGGTACTTGGCATCGGTTCTTTCAAGCGTCCATGTTTTTCCATACCAGTATTCTGCCGACTGATACCATGGTGCATTAAACGGTTTACTGGCATCTCCTTCGAGGAACATCGTGCGCTTGCCTACTCCCTGAAAGAATGCACCTAAGTCGAAGCCTTTATATTCAGCATTGAGATTGAATCCGAAGTTGTACCGGGGATTAGTATTCCCTAAATAAACAAGGTCGCCATCGCCATCAGCATATTCAGTCAGATTACCATCGCCGTTCAGATCTTTATACTTGGCATCTCCTACTTGTATCCTTTTATCCTGTACGGTTCCGCTATTAGGGAAACGAGACTTGTATTCGGCAAGTTCCTGGTCATTTTGGATAATACCATCAAATACATATCCGAAATATGAATCCATTGGATAGCCTACAGGCGTCCTGTTATTTCCATATCCTATTATAGAGTTCCCGATTCTTTTGGCTATTTCATTCTGAGCATCACTTAAACTAGCTCTTACCGAATATTTGAAATCACTGATCTGGTCTCTCCATCCTAATATAATTTCCCAACCGTGGATTTTCAGTTCTCCACTGTTCGTAGAAGGAGCTGCGATCCCCAAAATGGAAGGATAAGTAATGGAAATCAACATATTCTCATTGGTTTTCCAGAAGTAGTCGAAAGACCCGTATAGTCTGTTATTCAGAAAACTGAAATCTGTACCGATGTTTACAGACCTGATAGTCTCCCATGTACGGGAAGTAGAAACCAGATTCGACTGATTCGCCATCTGACCTTTTGCCCCATTGCCGAACGGGTAATAATTTCTGCTGATATTAATTAGTTCGATAAAATCATAAGGGCCTATATTAGATTGATTTCCCATTTTTCCGTAGGAAGCCCTGAATTTGAGGTCGTCAAAAATATTTAGCGGCTTTATAAATGATTCTTCACCTATACGCCATGTTGCATTTACTCCCGGGAAATATCCCCAACGTTCACCCGGCGCAAATCGAGAACAACCATCGCCACGTAATGTAGCTTCGATAAAATACTTATTAGCGAATCCATAATTAAGCCTCGAGAAGAAAGAGTTAATGGTCCATGCGTTACCATCACTAGCTGCATCCTGATCTTCGGGGCTACCCATGCTGATAGGCATCTGTTCCTGCTGATCGAAATTGATACGCTTTGCCCAGAATTTGTCATAGTCGGCAGATTCATGAGACCCTCCGAACATTATACCTATATCATGTTTTTGAGCAAATGTCTTTTTGTACTCTCCATACAATGTAAAGTTTTTAGACAACGTTTTGGCATAATTACGCTCGGCACTGTTGGGCTTTCTTGCCGTCCGATGATTTACATTTTCCCAATTGTAGCTATAAAGCATCTTCTGGACGATATACTCATCTGCATCACTCTTGCGAACTATAGCACGCCCTGTAAGGTTTAGCCCGTCTATAACCTGCCAACGCAATTGATTGTTGAAGGTAAAGTTTCCGGCTGTTCGACGAGACTCGCCCCCATCTTGCAATACTTGTGCCGGATTGTCAAAACCTTCGAAAGTATAGAAATTTCCTTCCGGATTGTATACAGGTGCCCAACTGCGAGTTTTGTATATCAACTCCCATATATTCTGTCCCTGACTAATACTGGAAGAGTAATCCCTATCACTAGCCTCGTAGGATATATTAAGGTCATAGTTGAGGTTTTTTACTATTTCTATATTAGATTTTGCACGCACAAAATAACGCTTGTCCGAATCTATTCCGAATTTAGGTAGTCCCTCTTCTTTCTGGTAACCCAAAGAAATGAGATATGTATATTTATCTCCCCCTCCGGAAAAGCTGACATTATAATTCTGAATATTGCCATTTCCTATAATATGTTCATTCCAATTTTGGTCTTTGTAGAATTTTGGATATGCATTGCCCCAGCGTCCCCAAGTTGTTCCGGCTGGAATAACTTTATCGCTACCCTCAAGAATGAGTTGTAATTCATCTTGGGTATATTCTATAGGAAAACTGCCGTCTGTTATTTCAAGAGCCATAGCAGCATGCTGATAAAGATTGGCCGGTTTTTTCAACAGTGCCGGTTTCTTTATCGAGTAATATGCATCGAGGGTTACCTTTAATTTTTGGTTCTTGTTCGCATTTTTTGTTGTGATCAGTACAACCCCGTCAGCAGCACGCGCCCCGTAGATAGCTGCTGTCCCGTCTTTGAGAACAGATATATTCTCGATATCGGCAGGGTTTATTGTACCCAAATCTCCTTCTGCGCCATCAATCAACACCAACGGAGCTCCTCCATTGACAGACGAGATATCACGTACACGCAAAACCGGACTACTTCCGGGGGCCCCGCTTGTACGTATCACAGTAAGACCCGGAACCTCGCCTTGGAGTGCTGAGGCGGCATTTTGGATAGGACGGGACTGGAATACTTTCGAATCGGCTGTAGCGACAGCCCCTCCCAGATTGGCTCTTTTTACAGTACCGTAACCTATCACAACAACCTCATCCATTTCACGGATTTCTTCTTTCAGTGATATATTTATAGACCGTCTATTGCCCACAGGCTCTTCATATTTCAGAAAACCGATCATCGAATAGATCAGAACAGCATTTCTGTCGGGAACATTTATGGTATACTTGCCATCTACGTCGGTGATTGTACCGAATGTAGTATTTTTCACGACAACACTTACCCCGGGTAATACTTCTCCGTTTGCATCTGTAACTATACCCGTTATATCTATTTGCTGCTGATGTGCTTCGCGGGTCTTATTTTCACCCTTGTTTTTTTCAGTAAGGATGATATCTTTATCAATTACTTTGTACTCTACATTGTAATTTGAAAACAATTCGTCCAGAATAGAAAACACGGCTTTCTTCTTCACTTTTACAGATACCGTACGATCTACATCGACCAGTTTATTATTGTAGTAAAATCGAAATTCCGATTGTTTTTCGATTTCGTCCAAAACATCAACGACTTTCTTGTTTTGGATGTCAAGGGATAATGTTACTTGTTGAGCATACGAATGGGCTGCAAAAGAGACATTAATTGACAGAATAAGTAATGTCAACGATAATTTCATAGTAAGAGGAATTTTGTGTAACTCGAGGAAACGGTTACAATATCTCCAAGGTTGTTGGAGATGATGGATTTTTCTCATATTTTTGTTATGCTTTAAGTAAAAAATAAATTGTTTTTCAGATTTGTTTTTTAGCACGGAAATATGCTGGTAACATGTTTCCGTGTTTTTTATTAGATTTCTTCTGGTTATTTTTTCATAGGCTATTAAATTTTAAGGTTAGTTGATTTTGAAAGATATCCGAGTTATTTTCTTTTCGTTCTATCGTCTCAATACCACGACAGATTTAGTACCTTTTTCATCTTTCTGATAAGTTATATTATAATCTATTTGTGATGATATCTTCATATAATCCAACACCTGATACAAAGGTCTGTCTTCGAAGGTTCCGGTAAATGTATAAGTATCTATGATTTTATTTCTCACATCGAACTCCACTTTATAGAAACGGGACAATCGCGCCAATACCTCCGGCATAGGTGTTTTCTTGAATACCAAACGGCTATACATCCAGTCTGTCTCTCTATCCGTATTAGCACTTACTACCTCCAATTCGTTATTCTGTAGGGAGTAGGTTGCTTTTTGCGAAGGCAACAAAACCGTCTTCGTGTTCCTCCCCTGAATATCGACCTGAACACTTCCGGATATAAGTGTTGTTTGAATAACATTGTCATCTCTATACGCCTGCATATTGAACTCTGTTCCGAGTACCTTAACTTTATACTTCTTATCCAGAGCACTCACAACAAAAGGTTTCTCTTTATTATGAGTCACTTTGAAATATGCTTCACCTGAGAGAGTAACATTTCGTTCACCGTCGGTATAATGGGACGGATATGTGATGCTGCTTCCAGAATTAAGACAAACTTCGGTTCCATCGGGTAACACCAGACGAGTACGGGAGTTATCATTCGATTCTACTGTAATCATAGATGGAAGGAAGCTCTCGCGCAAGTCTAGATATTGAAAGAAGAAAGAACCTATACCTAGAATACCTATAATCAAAGATGCTGCTACGCCAACCTGCTGGAGGAATAAACGCCTTCCTTTTTTCTTGATTTTATTATTTACGATTCGAAATGCGGCTTCAGTATCACGATTCTTAATCCGCTGTTGTGTTCTTTGAGCATAATACATACGTGCCAGCTGAATAAGGAGCTCTTCATTTGCAGTGTCTTTCTCACTCCATTCTTTGACCAATAAACTCTCCTCTTGCGTTACTTCTCCGGTAATATATCTAAGGAGCAATGACTCATCTGGTATCTCAATATATGATTTTTCGTTTAATTCCATTTTTTATAAGCCTATTCACTACATGTTTCTATATATACGACACATATATTGTGCACCACCCTAAACTAAAAATCAATTTTTTTATTAATTTTAATGGCCCTACTTTTCTTGAAAGTTTTATATACTTATTATTGATGAAAAAATTACCTTTGCCCGCACCTTAAATATTATGGATGAACAATTGCTTCTAAACGGAATTTTAGAAGGGGATACTAGGGCTTATAAAGAAATGTTTATTAAGTTCTATTCACCTCTTTGTGAATATGTTTCACAATTTATTTCTGACGTTGAGGCTGAAGAATTAGTTCAAGATCTCATGTTGCATATATGGGAGAAAAGGAAATATCTGGCTGTCGAAACGTCCCTGAAATCGTATCTGTTCGTTGCTGCCAAAAATCGCACTTTTAATGCAATCAGGAATGAGCAATATAGAAAAAGAGTACATGCAATATTATATGAAAAATTAAAAGAGCAATTCGAAGACCCCGATTATTACATGGTAGAAGAACTGGCAATCAGAATACAGTCCGCTATTAAAGAATTGCCTGAAAAATACAAAGAGGTTTTTGAAATGAGCAGGTTTGGAGAAAATACGAATGCAGAGATCGCTATAAACCTCGGAATATCTATAAAAACGGTGGAATATCGCATAACAAAATCTTTAAAAACACTTCGCATTAAACTGAAGGATTATATGGTTCTGTAAACCTATCAGCTATATGTATGTGCTATAGAAGTCGAGATAGGTATATATAAAGAACTAATACTATAGCGTTTGCTATTTACGGACAATGAGAACATTACAAATCATCGCCAATACGCGCTTGGGAATAGATACATCTTCCAATAGAGCACTCGCAGACTAACAATGTACTATTAAGTTAGCGACAAGACTATCTGCTTAATATATCTTGAGCCATCAATTGCAAATTGCATTCAAAATTGCACTTTAGTTCATTGAAATACATCAAGATAGGGTATCAAATGCATGGAGATTATGTTATGATTTGCTTTCAAAATTGTATCTTAGTTCATTGAAATACATCAGACTATTTTAGTAGAAGGTGTTCAAGGATGTTGTGATTTGCTTTCAAAATTGTATCTTAGTTCATTGAAATACATCATCAACTTAGTTTTAGCTTCTGCATAACAGTTGTGATTTGCTTTCAAATCACAATAAGGATTATTCCGTTGTGAAAACATCAAGAGCGGCACTTCGGTGTCGCTTTTTCTATTATATATGAAAAATCGATTGTTGTGCGTTTGATATGCTATAATAAATACCCCTCAATCTCCATTTATAAGGACATACTATAACACTCCTCAGCAACTTGACTAAGCTTTAAGAAATTAAATCAGAATCTTTTCCCCAGAAACATTGTCCAGACTTTGAATCACAACAGCTTAGTTAGAGAACGTTAATTCGTACAGCTAGAAAGTTTCTATTCTAACTTTTTCTCTTTTTTACACTAAATCTGTGTATTTTTGCATCCACAACAACAAAGATATGATAAGTAAGCAACACAAAGATATTGCCCAATGGTCTATGGAACTGGCTCTGGCTAATGGATGCCAAGGAACTCGGGTTTCAGTAATCACGGCAAACAACAACTCTTTCGAATACAGAAACACTCAATTAGATAAACTTCACCAAAGCAGTGAAAACAAACTCTATATAGAATTATTTATAGATGGCAGATACGGCTCATTTTCCACCAATCGAATAGAAAAAGCAGGATTAGAGTCTTTTATAAAAGAAGGTATCACGTCTACTAAATATTTATCGGAAGATCCTTTTCGCCAACTGCCTGACACGCAAAGATATTTCAGAGGAGACGAAACCGAGTTAGACCTCTGTGACGAAAGTTTTGAATCCATTCCAACAAATGAGAAGTTAAATCTTATAAAGCAGTCTGTAGACGAAATACATGGCAGCGACAGCCGTATAATCTCTGTCACCTCGGCATACGATGATGGCGTAGGAGCAGAATATATGATTGCCAGCAATGGATTTGAAGCCGAATGTCTAGACTCTGCGTTTAACCTGATGGTAGAAGTATCACTGAAAACGGATGGTGACGCTCGTGCCGAATCCTTCTGGTACGACAGTGCTGTATATTGGGAAGATCTGAAAAAAAGTGGGATAGCAAAAATTGCATTCAACAGAGCATTACGCAAGATCGGACAACAGAAGATAAAATCGGGCAAGTATGACATGCTGTTAGACAATACCACTTCGTCGCGCATATTATCTCCGCTTATCAGTGCAATGTACGGAACAGCACTTCAACAGAAAAATTCTTTCCTATTAAACCAAATGGGAGAAAAGATAACGGCTGGCATCTTTACCCTTTACGATACACCACATCTAAAACGTTCCTTTGGAGCGCGATGGTTTGATGGCGAAGGCGTAGAGACAAAGGATAGAACGATTATAGAGAAAGGTATTCTGCAAAATTATTTCATAGACACATACAATTCTCTGAAAATGGGAGTAGTCCCTACCATATCTTCCCCTTCTATTCTTCAAATGTCTTTGGGAGAAAGAAACTTTGATGCCATTTTAGCATCTGTACAGAAAGGGATATGGGTCACCAACTTCAACGGCGGTAACAGCAATCCTACTACCGGAGATTTTTCGTTTGGCATAGAGGGCTTCTTGATCGAAAACGGAAAAACTTCAACTCCATTGGGAGAAATGAACATAACCGGAAATATGCTGTCTCTTTGGGATAGTCTTACAGAAGCAGGAAACGATCCCCGTGAGACTTCCTCTTGGCGCATTCCATCGCTTTTATTCAACAATGTAAACTTTAGCGGATTATAAATATGAAACCGTTCCATATCCTAGTTCTATTATTATTACTTCCTATATATATATTTTCTCAAGCTCCTGCTACCGAAATACGTGCCGTTTGGCTAACAACAAACTGGGGTCTCGACTGGCCTGCCCAGCATACCAGCGTCAAGGCTCAGAAAGACCAATTAAAAAAGATTCTGGATAAATTACAGGAAGCAAATTTCAACACAGTCCTCTTTCAGGCAAGGGCACAAGGATATGTTTTTTATCGCTCCAAGATAGAACCTCTCAGCTCATATTTCAATCATGAAGACAATTTCGACCCGTTGGCCTTCGCTGTAGAAGAATGCCACAAAAGAGGGATGGAATGTCATGCATGGGTTATAGCCTATCCTATGGATAAAGCCACAGTGCGATATACAGGCAAAGGCAGGCGAAGAAAAGCCACAGTAGTACAAAACAAACCTGCATATTACAAGGCTATAGGAGAAAGATGGTATCTCGACCCCGGAATGCCCGAAACACGCAACTTGATAGTGTCTATAGTGAAGGAAATCGTTCAGAATTATGATGTAGATGGTATTCATTTCGATTATATACGCTATCCAAGCAACTCCCGCAAATTTCCCGATGACGATACCTACCGAAAATATGGAAACGGGATGAATCTATACGATTGGCGTAGGGAAAATATCAACAAGCTGATCAGTGAAGCATACGATACGGTAAAGGCTCTAAAAAAATGGGTACAAGTGAGTAGCTCTCCTTTAGGAAGATACAAAGTTCTACCGGAGGTTTCACCCAATGATGGCTGGACAGCTTATGAAACAGTATTTCAGGATGCAGGACATTGGCTGAAAAATGGAAAACACGACCTACTTTTCCCAATGATGTATTACCGTGATCATTATTTCTATCCGTTCCTTAACGACTGGATTGCAAATAGTAACGGAAGGCTTATTGCTCCGGGATTGGGTGTTTATCAGATGGATGAATTAAAGTGGCCGCTACAAGATATTACGAACCAGATGCAATACATTCGGGATAAAAAGATTCCGGGAGCAGCATATTTCAGAACAGCGAATGTTCTCAGCAATCTGAAAGGGGTTTTAGACTCTATACACACCTACTACCCTACTCCGGCGAAGCTACCGCCATTGACATGGCTAAACAATATTGCGCCGAATTCCCCAACTGATTTGCAAGTCTTTAAAGACAAAGACAACAAGCTAAACATTAAATGGAATCCGCCAACAGCAGATGGAGATTACACATATACCGTGTATGTATCAGATAAAGAACCCGTAGACACCAACAATGCAGGCAATATATTATCAACAGGTCTACGAACAAATAGCTATGCTTTTACAATCAAAGAGGGCGATTTTGGGTATTATTATACCGTAACAGCTTCAGACAGATACCATAATGAGAGTACGGTTACCTTTCCTGCATTTTTCTCTCATTCAGCAAATGAGCAATAGGCAGACATCAGGTGAGTTTTGATTTCAGTCATAATTTATAAGAAAATCATAAAAAAAGAAAATCAGCAGTTTTATCGTAAACTGCTGATTTATATATTTTCAATACAATAATACTATCCCTTATTACGCTATGGAAATCGGTGGCACTATGGCATCCTTTAATTGATTGATTGTCTTATGAAGAATCGGATGCATGTATTCTCCTGCAATCTCAGCTAAAGGAAATAAAACAAAAGACCTTTCGTGAATATGAGGGTGCGGTAATTTCAAATCTGCAGAATCCAGAATTACATCTTCGTATAACAAGACATCAATATCTATAATCCGATCGGTGTATCTTTCACCCTGAGACTTAACATCCCTCCCCATCTCTTTTTCGATCCATTGAGTAGCCTGCAATACTTCAATAGGAGTAAGTTTAGTCTCCACTCTACATGCAGCATTCAAGAACTGATTAGCAGACTCAAAGCCGACAGGCTCGGTAATATAAAAAGCGGAAGTGGCGATCACATCGCCAATCCGCTCTTCTATATAATCTATTGCATTATCCAGGTTTTCTCCTCGGTCTCCCAAGTTGGAGCCAAGTCCGAGATAAACATTATGCTTTTTTTCTTTTTCGAGTATCATCAAATGATAAGCATTGCGTCTCCGTAAGTTCCGAATTTATATTTCTCCTTTACAGCGATTTCATATATATCCATTATACGGTCATACCCGCCAAATGCAGCAGTCATCATCAATAATGTAGACTGAGGCAAATGAAAATTAGTAACCATAGAGTCGGCTATACCAAAATCATACGGAGGAAAAATAAACTTATTTGTCCACCCTTCATTTGTTTTCAGGTAACCATCTGTACTCACTATTGTTTCTACAGCTCTCATCACCGAAGTCCCAACGGCACATACTCTACGACCTTCATCTTTTGCTTTGTTGACGATATCTGTCGCTTCCTGAGTAATAAGCAATTGCTCCGAGTCCATTTTATGCTTTGTAAGATCTTCTACGTCAATATCTCTATAATTACCCAAGCCCGAGTGCAAAGTTATATATGCAAAATGAACACCTTTAATTTCTAAGCGTTTCATTAACTCACGGCTAAAGTGAAGTCCGGCAGCAGGAGCTACGACAGCACCTTCGTTTTTAGCGAATATAGTCTGATAGCGATCCTTATCTTCGGGTTCTTCACCTCTGTTCAGGTATTTAGGGATTGGAGTTTCACCAAGAGCATAAAGTGCTTTTCTGAACTCTTCGGATGGACCATCATACAAAAAACGAAGCGTACGTCCACGCGAAGTTGTATTATCTATAACTTCGGCAACCATTGAATCATCGTCACCAAAATACAATTTATTTCCTATACGTATTTTACGAGCAGGATCAACAAGTACATCCCACAAATGGAATTCCTCGTTTAACTCACGCAGCAAGAATACCTCTATTGTAGCTCCGGTCTTTTCCTTATTTCCATATAAACGCGCAGGAAAGACTTTCGTATCGTTGAAAACAAAAACATCTTTATCGTCGAAATAGTCAATAATATCCTTAAAACTTTTGTGTTCAATACCCCCGGTTTTACGGTTGACAACCAACAAGCGTGACTCATCCCTGTTCTTTGACGGATGAGTGGCGATCAATTCCTCTGGAAGATCAAATCTGAATTGAGAAAGTTTCATGTTTCTTTATCTAAATTTATTATTTATCAATAATTAGTGCGTCCACAAATTCTTCTATCTGGCTTCCCTCAATACACTGATCAAGAGTAACCTCTCCTATTCGTGTTCGCTCCAGTGCGGTAAGATGTGCACCTGAGCCTAACGCAACTCCAATATCTCGAGCCAAAGCTCTGATGTATGTACCCTTACTACATACCACTCTAACTCTTATTTCGGGAAAGGAATAGTCGAGAAGCTCGATTTCGTCTATAACCAACAACTTTGGTTTCAACTCTACGTCCTGTCCTTCTCTCGCAAACTCGTATGCCCTTTTTCCATCCACCTTACAGGCAGAATATGTTGGCGGCACTTGCTCTATTTCTCCAATAAAATCTTTAAGTTTAACCTCTACCAGCTCCTGCGTTATATGTTCTACGGGGAAGACTCCATCTACTGCTGTTTCCAAATCAAATGAAGGAGTTGTTTCTCCAATCTTTACCGTTGCAATATATTCTTTAGTCTGATATTGAAACGATTCTATCAACTTTGTCTTTTTCCCTGTACAAACAATCATAACACCCGTAGCCAATGGGTCTAGAGTGCCGGCATGACCGACTTTTAATTTCTTAATACCCAGCTTGCGGCATAATTTGTTTCTCAATTTGCGCACAAGGGTGAATGATGTCCAATTTAGTGGCTTATTTATATATAAGACTTCTCCTGATATAAAATCCATTATACTGTTAATTCGTGTCCTGCCAGCATAAGGATAAGAATAATTCCTCCAACTACAATTCTATACCAGCCAAAAAGTTTAAATCCATACTTGGTTACAAATCCTATAAAGAATTTAATAGCCAACAGCGCTACGATAAACGCTACTACATTTCCTATTATAAGCACAGTCATATTATCTAGTAATATGCTGAAATCAAAATCAAATGCTCCTCCATTCGGTGCTTTTATCAGCTTATACACTTTCCATCCGGTAGCAGCAGCCATTGTAGGCACTGCAAGGAAGAAGGAAAATTCTGCTGCATTTTTTCTACTCAAACCCTGGCTCATCCCCCCTACGATGGTAGCCATAGAACGAGACACTCCGGGAATCATAGCTATACACTGAAAAAAACCAATTATAAACGCATTCTTATATGTTATTTCTTGAGAGTCTTCTTTCGGCTTATTAAACCATTTATCTACAAACAGCATCAGAATACCGCCAAGCACCAACATGATAGCTACAACTGTTACACTTTCGAGCAATTCATCTATTTTATCACTAAAGATCAATCCTAAAAAAGCAGCCGGAACAAAACCGATCAGCAACTTCCAATAGAACTCTAATTTATAAAACAAATAGCTGAATATATTTTTAAAATCCGCTCTTAGTTTATCATTTCTAAAGCGAAAAAAGCGGTTCCAGTATAAAACAATCACAGACAAAATCGCACCAAATTGTATAATAACAGTGAAAGCCTTTACAAATTCGCTACTTTCGATTCCTAAAAGACTTTGAGCAATAATCATATGCCCGGTTGACGATACTGGAAGAAACTCGGTAAGCCCTTCTACAATAGCAATTATAATTGCCTCAAAAATACTCATCGTTATTTATAAGTTTTGTAATTAATCAGTTGTGCTCATTGTTCTCTTCAGTTAAACTCTTACGACGAGGATACAGTATTCCGACAATCATCAGCAAGAAGCCTGCAAGACACACCATTGGAGCCACAACGATTCTCTTGGCACTAAAGATGTCCGGTTCAAATCCGCCTTCGATGCTGGAAGATGGCCCTGTCATCAGGATAAACCCAACTATAATAATTACAACCGACACAGCACAAATGATGTAATTTAGCTTGCCAAAAGCAAAATCTTTCTTATCCATATGTTTTAAACGTGATAAAGTTTATTTGTAGTCATTCTTAAATACCTATTCACCGAAAATGCTGTGGCAAAAGCCGCTATAAGTATGCCAAAGATAAGGACAAGCCCATATACAATCAACAATTCGTACATTTTCACAATAGACAGCATATCAGGAATTATGCTTGTAATATAATATATTACTCCCGTAATAGCTAAATTCGCCAAGATAGCAGCAACAACACCACTAATTACCATACGCCACATAAAAGGCCATCTGATAAAAGAGTTTGTTGCACCCACCAATCGCATTGTATTTATCAAAAATCTCTTTGAATATATATTCAGCTGAATAATACTTCGTATCAGTGTAAAGGATATGAGCACAAGTATCACAGCCAGTATAGCCAATATAGTTCCAATTAAAGAGAGTTTAGAGTTTGCATTTATAATATCGCTTTCATTATAAACGATATTATTTACTATCTGAGCTCCTTTCAGATTTTGAACCTTAAGACTTGCTTCTACTTTTTTTATACTGTCTGGATTTACATAGTCAGACTTGATAAACACATCGAAATAGGCATGAGCAGGATTATATCCTAACACCTCTTCCGGATCACGACCAAGATCTTCTACCAGTTGTTTTTTCGCCTCATCTTTGCTGATATACACGACAGACTTAACATACGGATTTGCATTCAAGTTTTTCTGTATCTTCGCGACAGAAGCATCATCTACATTTCCGGCAAGCTCTATCGAGATGCCCATATTCTCTTTCAGATACGAACCTATGCCTTTAGCGGTAAATCCTACCAAAAAGGTCAAACCCAAAAGAAAAAGAACAAGAGTTATACTAATCGTAGTAATGACCCCTGTAGTAAATAGTGATATCGTTTTATACTGATGCTTATCAGACATATTGTACAAAGACAAATAAGTAGTATTTAGTGAATGAGTACAAAACACCCAAATTCGCTGCAAAGAAACAAAATAAATACATCTTATAGTAGTATTTTTATCTTTTTTAATAAATACTTCTTTGCAATTAAAGAATAAACACTATTAAAACTCCATTTGTTTTGGTTTATTGCTTAATTTAAGACTTTGAAACACTTCCATCAGACTAAGACTATTCTCAACTCTCATAGTCGTTATCTATAACATAATAAAATCACAAGATTCGCCCTGCCAATGACTATACAGGTTCGACATGTAGGTATAGCAATTTTATTTTTTAGATATGGTTAGATTCACATTCAGGGGAAGAAAAATATTTTTTGTTAAAAATAGCCTTATATTTGTGTTTATCATTTATAAAAAAGCTCGTATAACTTAAAAAAATATCATGCAAACAGAATTAACCAAATCAAAATTAAGTCCAACAAACTTCGCCGGGAAAGTAGATGGTAAAGATGTAGAAATGTACGTATTATCCAACAAGAATGGATTGGAAGCAACCGTCATTAATTACGGAGCAAAAATAGTTTCCTTATCCGTACCTGATAAAAACGGACAACTCATCGATGTCGTTCTCGGACATAATAATCTAAACGAATATCTCAATTCTGAAGAGCCATATTTTGGGGCTGTATGCGGACGAACAGGAAACCGCATTGCCAAAGGAAAATTTACGCTCGATGGCATTACATACGAATTGGCAATAAACAATGGGCCGAATAACCTACATGGTGGGCTTAAAGGTTTTAATGCTGTGGTATGGGATGCAAAACAAATGGATCATCAAACTCTGGAGCTGACATATCTATCCAAAGACGGAGAAGAGGGTTTTCCTGGTAATCTGAATGTGAAAATGATCTATAAATTGACAGATGACAATTCGTTTGATATAGACTACGAGGCCACAACAGACAAGGCAACAATTTTGAATCTTACAAATCATTCATATTTCAATCTTTCGGGCGAAGGAGACCCTACTATAAACGATCACATTCTGGTCATGCATGCCTCTAGCTATCTCCCAACGGACGATACTGCTATCCCTTACGGAAAAGCTGAACCTGTAAAAGGAACTCCGTTCGACTTCACTACTCCTCATACTATCGGAGAACGAATTGAGGACGACTTCGAACAGTTACATTTCGGGAAAGGCTACGACCATACAATGGTATTAGATAAAAAAGAGGGTGAATTGGCCTTAGCAGTAGAATGTTTTTCTCCGAAATCAGGAATTCAAATGAATATTTCGACTACCGAACCGGGTGTTCAGATATATACAGGTAACTGGATGACAGGAAATTTTGAAGGAAAACACGGACACCGCTATCCGATGCGTGCAGCGGTATGCTTCGAAACTCAACATTTTCCGGATAGTATCAACAAACCGGAGTATCCGAGTGTAATACTCAGACCCGGAGAAACGTTCAAGAGCAAAACTGTACATCGATTTACAATAAAGAAATAAGATAACCTTTGTCATTCAAGATGGAGCGAAGAATACATCAATAAAAGATAGCCTTTTCGCTCCATTCTTATTCAGAAATTAAATAAGATATTATTTGGTGGAACACAAACATATAATTCATTAATTCTGCAACATGAAAACCAAAGCCCCAATCAAAAAAGTAAACATTGTTATCGATTGTGCCGATGCTGGAGTTATGTCCAAGTTTTATAGCAAAATCTTAAACTGGGAGTGCACGCATCCTCATGCAAATGGTTGGGCAGCTATAACATCTCCCTCCGGTATGGTGATAGCTTTTCAGGAAGTAGAAAACTATACTACTCCTGTCTGGCCTTGGCAAGAAGGAAAACAAGGGCAAATGCTACATTTGGACTTTTATGTGGATAATCTGGAAGAAGCTGTACAATTTGCGATAGAATCTGGAGCAAAACTTGCAAGCGAACAATACTACAAAACTTCAAGAACAATGATCGACCCGGCAGGGCATCCCTTTTGTCTCGACACTGATGAACCCGAATAAATCTACTATTTATTTTCTTAACCGTACAAAGTCAACAGAATGACCTTCTCCCTTGTGAAGTATCAGGTTGGCTCTTTCCTTTGTCGGCAAAATGTTTTTCCTCAAATTTTTGCGGTTAATCTCTCGCCAAATCGTTTTCGCCGTTTTCATCGCCTCTTTCTCAGATAGCTCCGAAAAGCTCTTGAAATAAGACCGGGGGTTGGTAAACGCACCCTGTCTGAATTTCATAAAACGAGAAATATACCAATCTTCGAGCAACTGCTCTTCGGCATCTACATAAATAGAGAAGTCGACAAAGTCGGATACAAATATCCTTGGCTTTTCGCTGGGGTAATCCATTCCGCTTTGCAATACATTAAGACCCTCCAGAATCAAGATGTCGGGCTGCTCAACGATATCATATTCGTTAGGGATAATATCGTATACCAAGTGAGAATATCTGGGCACTTCTACCCGATCTTTTCCTGATTTTATATCTGTCACAAATTGAAGAAGACGCTTTATATCGTATGATTGGGGAAATCCTTTTTTCAGCATTATTCCTTTTTCTTCGAGAGTAGCATTCGGATAAAGGAATCCGTCTGTAGTTACCAAAGACACTCTTGTGTTTTCTTTCCATCGGCTAAGCAATGCTTGCAAAACACGAGCAGTAGTACTTTTCCCTACCGACACACTACCTGCAATACCTATTATAAAAGGAATCTTCTGTACTCCTTGATTGAGAAATCGCATCAATACAGACTGACGGCTCACACGTGCATGTACATAATAGCTTAACAGACGCGATAGAGGCAGATAAATATCTTCCACCTCATCTATCGACAATTCGTAGTCAATTCCTTGTAGAGTTAGCAATTCCTCATAGGTGAGAGTCATCGGTTCGGAGTCGCGTAACGCAGCCCACTGTTCGCGAGTGAAAATCATATAAGGGCTAATAGGAAGAGTTGCCATTTGTTTACTTTTGATAACTGATACAAAGGTATGCAAAAGTTGTAAGCCGAATGTTATATGTCGTACATTTTAAGTTTTTCTCTTATAAGCAGAATAGTGTGATACATGAGCATTACATCATGCTTTAGCAGAAAATTGAAGAATATGTGTCGAATATAAAAAACATCCCGCTCACGTGGTAGCATAGAGTTTGTTTTCTAATTATTTATTTATCAAATTGTCACTTACACGTTTTTTTAATACATTTGCACCTCTAAAAACATAGAAACAACTAAATATTAATCTTATGATTACTGCAGACCAACTCAAAGAAGTGTTGGAGCGCGAGGACGCGCTGAGGAGGTATCTTTGACGTCGATGCGAAAAAAATACAACTAGAAGAAGAAGAACTAAGAACTCAAGCTCCGGGATTCTGGGATAATGCAAAAACAGCAGAAGCTCAGATGAAAATTATACGTGGGCTGAAAGGCTGGATAGAAGGCTATAATGAAGTAAAGGCCTCAACAGATGAGCTACAGCTTGCATTCGATTTTCAGAAAGAAGGTATTACTACCGAAGAAGAGGTGGACGAAGCATATAAAAATGCCCTAAGCCTTATAGAGAATCTCGAATTGAAAAACATGCTCCGCCGTGAGGAAGACAAACTAGGAGCTGTATTAAAAATAAACAGTGGTGCAGGAGGTACCGAAGGACAAGATTGGGCTTCGATGCTATTCCGCATGTATCAACGTTGGTGCGAAGACAAGAAGTATAAAACGACTATAACCAACTGGCAAGACGGCGATGAGGCCGGTATAAAAACAGCAACCTTGCAGGTAGAAGGCGAATATGCATACGGATACCTCAAGTCCGAAAATGGAGTTCACCGTTTGGTACGAGTATCGCCATTCAATGCACAAGGAAAACGCATGACTTCGTTCGCATCTGTCTTTGTGGTTCCTTTGGTCGATGATACTATAGATATTGACATCAATCTGTCTGACATTACATGGGACACATTCCGTTCGAGTGGAGCAGGAGGACAGAACGTAAATAAAGTGGAGACAGGTGTGCGTCTACACTATAAATACAAAGATCCTGAAACCGGCGAAGAAAAAGAAATCGTCATCGAAAACACAGAAAGCCGCTCTCAGTTTGGAAATAAAGACAATGCGATACGCTTACTGAAATCTCAATTGTATGAATTAGAATTGGAAAGACGTAGCCGCGAACAGTCGAAAGTAGAGGCCGGAAAGAAAAAAATAGAATGGGGTTCTCAAATACGAAGCTATGTTTTTGATGACCGCCGAGTAAAAGATCACCGGACAAATTACCAGACATCAAATGTAAATGCCGTGATGGATGGGGATCTGGATGATTTTATCAAAGAATATTTAATGGAATTCGGCGAAGAAGCCTGATTCTGTTCATTATAAATCTTATAGTTATGACAAGAAAGACATATTTAACATGTGTCTTTCTCTGTATTGCTGTACTATCAGCATTGCAGGGAAATGCACAAAAGAAAGTATTAGATCATACGGTCTACGATTCGTGGAAAAGTATATCGAATATTAGTATTACAAATGACGGTATTTATACGGCGACCGTAGTCAAAGAACAAGAAGGAGATGATTATCTTCTGATTAGTAATCTCAAGACAAAGCAGGAATTGAAAATTCCACGTGCATATACCTACTCAATATCGCCGGATCAGAAACACATAATAGCGCAGATCAAAGCTCCTTATGCAGTAACACGCCAAGCCAAAATAAAGAAAACGGCCGATGAAAAGATGCCAAAAGACTCTTTAGCCCTAATTTCGCTGGACAAACTTATAGTTTCTAAAATTCCGAATGTAAAGAGCTTCAAAATAGGAAAAGATTTTTCTGATTACATTGCTTATACAATAGACGACACATTAAAATCTAAAGATAAAAAAGAGCCTAAAGCTCTCTCGCTTGTACTCCGCAATCTTTATACATCGAAAGAAGATACCATAAAAAATACGACAGAATATATTTTTAGCCGCAATGGTAAAAGCTTTGCGACAATATTGAAGCCTTCAGCAAAAGATACGGTTAATAAACCGGGTGTCCTTTTTGTCGACCTGAATAATCTACGCAAGGATACGGTTTCTATAAATAAAATAATCTATAAGAATCTTACCTTATCCGAATCGGGAAACAAGCTTGCTTATTTAGCAACATCAGATAGCCTGAAAAAGGAAATTAAAGATTATAGACTTTTCTACTTTGATCCGACTTTAGACTCTGCAAAAATAGTTGCAGATAAGAACACCGCAGGAGTCCCTGAAAAATGGACTGTAAGTGATAATTATACTCCACTGTTCAGTAAGAATGAAAAAAGATTGTTGTTAGGAATAGCTCCTATCGTCTTACCAAAAGACACGACTATTCCCGATTTCGAAAAAGCAAAACTTGACATCTGGCACTGGCAAGAACCGCTTATCCAACCTCAGCAGCTTGTACAGTTGGAAAAGAAACAGAAGCAAACATTCCTGTCTTACATTGATTTGGAATCAAACACATTCTATCAATTAGCAACAGAGGAGATACCCGATGTTAGTATTTCTGACGAAAATAACGGGCAATATGCTATCGGAACTTCAGACCTGAAATATCAACTAAAGACTCAATGGGACTATCGAGCAAATCAGGAGAATGACATCTGGCTTTTCGACTTAAACAATCATACAAAAAAGCAGATCAAGACAGGATTACAAGCCAGGCTTATGCTTTCACCTCTAGGCAATTTTCTGGCTTGGTATGATATAAATACCCTTCAGTACTATGCCTATTCGATAAGAGATGGGAAGGAAGTCTGTTTGACAAATCAATTGAATGTGAATTTCTGGGATGAGAAAAACGACATCCCTACAGCTCCTTCTCCATACGGATATGCAGCATGGATGGAGAATGACGCCGCTTTACTTGTTTACGACATGTATGATATCTGGAAATTAGACCCGACAGGAATAAAAACTCCTGAGAATATTACGAAAGGTTTAGGCAGAGAAAGAAAAGTTACATTGCGATATATCAAAACCGATCCCGAAAGCAGGTTTATAAAACCAAACGAAAAACTACTTCTCTCGGCATTTGATAATACAACAAAAGAAAATGGCTTTTATGAATTGGCTAAAAACAATATTAAGCCTCTAACTATTGCAAAATACTCTTATAGCACACCTGTAAAGGCAAAAGATAAAGAAGTATTTGCTTATACGAAAAGTAACTTTAACACCTCACCCGATTTATATTTTACAAGCAATTTATGGAAAACTGAAAGTAAGCTTTCCGATATAAATCCGCAAATGAGAGAATACAACTGGGGAACTGCCGAATTGATATCATGGACTACATTTGATGGGAAACCAACACAGGGAATAGTATACAAGCCTGAGGATTTCGACCCGAACAAGAAATATCCGGTGATGATTTACTTCTACGAAAAGCATTCGGACGAACTGTATCAGTACTTCCCTCCTGCTCCAAGTCGCTCTATTATCAATATACCGTTTTACTGTAGCAGAGGTTATATTGTTTTCACGCCGGACATACAATACACTACAGGACACCCCGGTGAAAGTGCTTACAATTCGATTGTATCAGGAGCTGAGGAGTTAACAAAAAACACATGGGTAGACAAAGCCAATATGGCTATACAAGGGCAAAGTTGGGGAGGATATCAAACAGCTTATCTTATCACACGCACAAATATGTTTAAAGCTGCGGGTGCAGGGGCTCCCGTATCCAATATGTTTAGTGCATACGGAGGGATACGCTGGGGCAGTGGAATGAGCAGACAGTTTCAGTATGAACAAACACAGTCTCGAATAGGTGCTACGATGTGGGAAGCTCCCGAACTTTATAAAGAAAACTCGCCGATATTCTTTGCGGATAAGGTTCAGACACCACTCCTGATTATGCACAACGATAATGATGATGCTGTGCCTTGGTATCAGGGAATAGAGTATTTTATGGCTTTACGCCGTTTGGGGAAACCTGTATGGATGCTACAGTACAACAACGAAGCCCACAATTTGAAAGAACGCAAAAATTCGAAGGATTTAAGTATACGCCTACAACAGTTCTTTGATCATTATCTCAAAGGAGACCCAATGCCTGTATGGATGAAAACGGGTGTTCCGGCTACAGAGAAAGGAAGGACGTATGGATTTGATTTAGAATAAGAGATACTAATAGAGAGAAAAATAGGCTGGAAATTATCCAGCCTATTTTTTATATCACATCTACTCCTTGCTCTTTCAGTAAGTTGAGGCCAATATCTTTAAGTTTAAATTTCTGTATTTTTCCACTCCCTGTTAGAGGAAATGAGTTTACAAAAAAGATATATTTCGGAATTTTGTGGCGAGCTATTTTTCCTCTACAAAAGGCTTTTACATCTTCAGGCAGGAGATCTGCCCCCTCTTGCAATATAATGAAAGCGCCTACTTCTTCTCCATATTTCTCGGAAGGTATTCCGGCTACTTGAATATCCTTTATGCCTTGCATGTGATAAAGATATTCTTCTATTTCACGGGGATAAATATTCTCGCCGCCCCGTATTATCATATCTTTAATACGTCCCGTAATGCGATAATATCCATTTTTATCTTTTACACCCAAATCGCCCGAATGCAACCAACCATCTTTGTCTATTACTTCGTTTGTTGCATCAGCATTCTTATAATAACCTTTCATCACAAGATAGCCTCGACAGCAAACCTCGCCCTGCTCTTCTATAGCACACTCTTCACCTGTATCAGGATTTACAATCTTCACTTCTGTATATGGGTACTCCCTACCAACAGTCGTACATCGTATTTCAAATGGGTCTTCAGTGGTAGAGTGCGTCATTCCGGGAGAAGATTCAGTCAACCCGTAGACACTTGTAATATGTGTTACATGAAGCCTTTCTGTTACTTGGCGCATTAGCTCTATAGGACAGAGAGCGCCTGCCATAATACCTGTTCGCAGAGAACTGACATCAAACAAATTGAACATCGGATGATTCAGCTCTGCAATAAACATTGTCGGCACACCGTACAAAGCCGTACATCGTTCTTTATGTATAGATGCCAACACCACTAACGGATCGAAACGTTCAACCATAACCTGAGTAGAACCATGGGTTAGACAGTTCATCGTTGCCAAAACAATACCAAAACAATGGAACAGAGGCACGCATACACATAATTTATCATCTGCTGTAAATTGCATAGCCTCGCCTGTAAAGAAGCCATTATTTACAATGTTATAGTGAGTGAGCATTACTCCCTTAGGGAATCCGGTAGTACCTGATGTATATTGCATATTCACTACATCGTGACAATTTACGGTACGCTTCGTTTTATTTAAAATATCACACGATACGTTTTTACCTAACAATAATATCTCAGCAGTATTATACATTCCTCTGTATTTCTCCTGCCCGATAAAAACGATATTCTTCAATTTAGGGAAACGCTCTACATTGAGGTAGCCTCGCTGAGTTGTTTTTAACTCGGGTGCCATTTCATAAACCATATCAATGTAGTTCCCATCGAAAACACCTTCGGTAATGCAAAGAGTATCTATATCTGCATTATCGACAATATATTCTAATTCGTGCTGCTTATAATTGGTATTGATCGTCACCAAAACCGCTCCAATCTTGGCTCCTGCATACAAAAAAGTCAACCAGTCGGGAACGTTTGTAGCCCATATACCGACATGAGAACCGGGCTTAACGCCTATAGCCAAAAGTCCTTTAGCCATATTATTTACCCGCTCATCAAAGTCTTTCCATGTGAAGCGAAGATCTCTATCTGAATATACTATATATTCTTTTTCGGGAGTTTTTTCTGCCCAATATTCAAGCCATTCTCCTATTGTTCTTTCCGATAGTTGCATTTCATGATTTTTGAAGGTATTATCATAAAGGAGTATAAATCACCGCTAAAATCTTAGCTCCACTTTCACCTCCGGCATGTACATGGTGGGATACGATAGAATCATAATAAATGCTATCCCCTTCTTCAAGCCAATATACATCAGTGCCATAGTTTATCTCAACAACACCTTCGAGACAATAAATAAATTCTTCACCTTCATGCGTGGAGAGAATAAAATCAACACCCTTTTTTATTGGCTCAATCTGTATAACAAATGGCTCCATGTGTCTCCCCGATTTTGTAGAAGACAGAGAGTAGTAATCCATGTGTTTAACAGAGGAAGTATCTTTTGTAGAAAAGCTTATACTCTTGTTGTATTGTTCTTTGCGAGATATTACAGGACCCGACTCATCCACGTCATCAAGGAAAGTACCCAGCCTTACACCTAATACACGGGCTATCTTTATCAGCGGAGCCAAAGAAGGAATACCTCCTGTCTCTTCTATTGTAACAACTTGCTTCTCGTCTAAGCCTGAACGCTCTATCATATCAGCAAGAGATATTGATTTCGATTCGCGGATTTCACGAATCCTCTCCCCGATGCGTTTATTCGTTTTCATGAATAGATAGTATGTTTATTATTTATTTTTAGTGTGATATACAAAAATATGATATTTCTTTAATTAGTATGACTAATAGTCAAGAGGATATTAAAAAACCCTATCATAAATATATTTCTTTAACACAACTGTTTCTCAAACAAGGAATCCAAACAAGAATATAAGCACCTATATTTCAGACATATAACAAATGGCATAAATTTTATTCAATATAACATATAAGAGATTCTTCGAATCTAAATAAGTTTAAGAAGTTATTCCTATTTTTGCCATGCGAATAAATAATTGTAATTATTGAACAATATCTGTCCTTAACAGATTATACATATATGAAAATATATTGGCAGATACTTAAAAAATACAAAACAAGCCTGATTATAAGCCCGGTTCTTGTATTGATCACCGTATTGTGTGAAACAATACAGCCTTGGTTTATGGCTAAGATTGTAGATGATGGGGTTGTGCACCGTAACCTATCCGTTATCACAGAGACTGGAGCATACATGGTGGGAATATCTATCCTGGGGCTTATTGTAAGCATCATTAATGTATATGTATCTTCACAAGCATCCATCGGATTTGGGACTGACCTTAGAAGCAAATTATTTTCGAAAATACAGCAGCTTTCTTTTACCGAAATCGACAGATTTAATTCCGCTTCATTAATCACACGCCTAACAAACGACATCAGTCATATACAGCAAGTTGTATTAATGAGTATGCGCTTACTATTACGCTCACCATTAATGCTAGTTATGTCTTTTTTCTTTGTTATAAAAATAAATACCGATCTTGCTTTTATTATGTTAGGAGTTGTACCGATACTTAGTATTAGTATTTTCCTTATCATATATAAAGGGCTTCCACTCTTTATGAAAGTACAACAAAAGATTGACCAACTCAATGCGATGGTAAGAGAGAACCTGATCAACATCCGTGTCGTTAAATCATTTGTAAGAGAAGATTTTGAAACTAAGAAATTTGAGAAAAGAAGTGAAGATCTGCAAAACATGGTAGTGAATGCGTCCAATGTTATTATAGCAATATTTCCTGTCATGCAACTTATAATGAATGTATCTGTTATCGTAGTTCTTTGGGTAGGTGGAGCAAAAGCGATAGAGGGCAATCTTAAAGTGGGAGAGCTTATTTCTTTTGTCAATTACATGACGCAAATACTTATGGCTTTGATGTTCCTCTCGATGGTGATTGTAAATATCGCGAGAGCTTCGGCCTCATCAGAACGTATACTCGAAGTTGTAAAAACAGAACCATCACTTACGAATACAGAAGAAGGTTTATCAAACAAGCATAAAATAACAAAAGGAGAAGTTATTTTCAGGAATGTCTTTTTCCGATATAATGGCGGTGAAAACGATGTATTGAAAGATATTAATTTCCAAATAAAACAAGGTGAAACAATCGCTGTAGTAGGAGCAACAGGCTCAGCTAAGAGTTCTATGCTTCAGCTCATCCCTCGATTATACAATGTCACGGCAGGAGAGATTCTCATAGATGGAGTTAATGTAAAGGATTATAATCTGGAAGAATTGCATGCCGAAATAGGAATGGTACTGCAAAAAAATGAACTCTTTACCGGAACAATTATAGATAATCTGCGTTGGGGACGACCCGATGCAACAATAGAGGAAATAGAAGAAGCGGCAAAAGCAGCTCAAGCACACGATTTCATCGTATCTTTTACAGATGGGTATAAAACTCTTCTCGGACGAGGAGGTATTAATGTATCAGGAGGACAGAAGCAACGAATTTGTATTGCACGGGCATTATTACGTAAGCCCAAAATCCTTATACTGGATGATAGTACAAGTGCTGTGGACACGGAGACCGAACAGAAAATCAGATATAACCTTAACAATCTCTTAAAAGATACAACTGTCTTTATTATAACACAACGTATCAATACAATGCAATCAGCCGATAGAGTGATAGTACTGGAGGATGGAGAAATAGACGTTATTGGTAAACCTGATGAACTAATAGAAAAGTCGAAGTTGTATCAGGAGATATACAACTCTCAACAAATAGTCTACTGAATATATGGCACACGGAGATCACTATAAACAGAGCGGCAAGCCGATAGAAGCTAAAAAAACCTTCTTCAGGATAATGACATATCTTGCTAAGGATAAAAAACTCTTGATCGTTATCGGTTCTCTTATCATTATCAGCATTGGGAGCAACCTTGTTGGTTCATATATGATACGTCCTATCATCAACAATTATATCATTCCGGGCAACTATGAAGGACTACTGCATATACTCATTATTCTGGGGGTTATATATCTGATAGGTGTAGCTGCTGTATATATACAATACAGGCTGTTAAATAGAATAGGTCAACGTGCAGTTACCCGTATGCGTACAGATCTATTCAAGAAGATGGAAAAGTTGCCTATCAAGTATTTCGACACGCATCAGCATGGCGACATCATGAGCCGATATACAAATGACATAGATCAGGTGAGCAATGCTCTTACAGATGGCTTATCGGATATGCTGACCAGCTCACTGATGCTGATAGGGAT
This sequence comes from Dysgonomonas mossii, assembly GCF_004569505.1. Lineage (NCBI taxonomy): Bacteria > Pseudomonadati > Bacteroidota > Bacteroidia > Bacteroidales > Dysgonomonadaceae > Dysgonomonas > Dysgonomonas mossii. Next base: position 318,653 of record NZ_SPPK01000003.1, on the reverse strand, counting down.
ATTCACACTTATGATTTATATAAGCCCTATACTAACTTTAGCTACCCTGATTACTATCCCTCTTATGTTCCTTAGTGCCAAAACGATCGTAACTCGAAGTAAGAAATACTTCAAAGCACAACAAGATACACTGGGAGACACAAACGGGTATATAGAAGAAATGATTAGCGGGCAAAAAGTTATAAAAGTATTCGGTTATGAGAAAAAGGTAGAACAAGACTTCGAACAACTGAATCAAAAGCTAAATGAGAAATCAAAAAAAGCACAATTTTACTCGGGGATGATGATGCCTGTGATGCAGAACCTTAATACTTTAAACTTTGTAGTTGTTACTATAGTGGGCGGGCTACTTGCTATATTCAGAGGCTTCGATGTCGGTGGATTGGCTGCATTTCTTCAATATTCCCGTCAGTTTGGTCGTCCTATAAATGAGCTTGCCGGCCTTTATAATAGCATACAAGCGGCAATGGCAGGAGCAGAACGTATCTTTCAGGTAATAGATGAGGCTCCCGAACAAAAAGACGCTCCGGATGCGATAACCCTCAATAATGTGAAAGGTGATCTGAAAATGAAAGATGTCTATTTCGGATACAAACAAGACAAGCTAATCCTGAAAGGGGTATCACTGCATGCAACACCCGGAACGAAAATAGCGTTAGTGGGAGAAACAGGCGCAGGAAAGACAACTATATTAAATATGCTTCCCCGCTTCTTCGACATTAAATCGGGAGAAATAACAATAGATGGAATATCAATACATAATATAAAAAGAGAAAGCCTTAGACAGTCGATGGCTATCGTACTACAGGATACCCATTTATTTACAGGAACAGTATGTGAAAACATCCGCTTTGGACGACCGGAAGCGACAGATGAAGAAGTAATACAAGCGGCAAAACTAACAGCGGCTCATTCGTTCATCAAGCGGCTACCAAAAGGATATCACACTATGCTGGAGAATGATGGCGCAAATCTCAGTCAGGGGCAGCGACAACTGTTGAATATAGCACGAGCAGCTATTGCTGATCCTCCTATCCTTTTACTCGACGAGGCTACCAGCAACATAGATACCCGAAGCGAACTCCTTATACAAAAAGGACTTGACAAACTAATGGAAGACCGTACGAGCATTATCATAGCACACAGACTTTCTACAGTGCGTAATGCAGACAGAATACTCGTGCTCGATGATGGTCAGATAATAGAACAGGGGACACATACAGAGCTCCTTAATCTCAAAGGGAAGTATTACAGTCTGTATCAGGAACAGTTTGAGGAATTTTAGTCGAGTTGTGCTAAAAAGGCATATAATAATCAGATAGAAACCTAAAGGAGTAAAATTAACAATATATCTTATCCTCATATTTAAATAATCTTGTACTTTTAGCCCAATTTTCGAATTAGAATAATGAAAGAGAATCACAAAGTTCCGTTTAGCGCATTAGGTGTCGTTTTAGCAATAGGTATCGTATTTGGAGATATTGGTACATCGCCTTTATATGTGATGAGAGCCATCTTGAACACCCTACCTGCCGGGCAACACAGCCATGCGGAATATATTCTCGGTGCGATATCTTGTGTGATATGGACTTTGACAATTCAAACCACTCTGAAATATGTCATCATCACCCTTCGTGCCGATAATAAAGGTGAAGGTGGTATCCTTTCTTTATATGCCCTTATCCGCCAAAAATACCGCTGGGCTTATATCCTTGCAGGTATAGGTGCAGCGACATTGCTTGCCGATGGTATTATAACTCCTGCCATGACCGTTATGTCTGCCGTAGAAGGTCTTCAACCGATAGCTCCGCACATACCGGTTATACCTATTACAGTAGCTATAGTACTCATCTTGTTTCTGGTACAACCCTTCGGCACAGGCTCTTTGGGAAGATACTTCGGGCCACTGATGATCATCTGGTTCACTATGATGGCTGTAATGGGTTTAAGTCAGGTCGTGCACGACCTAACTGTATTCAGAGCTTTTAATCCCATGTATGCCATTCATTTTCTGATAGAAGTACCACAGGCTATGATTATACTGGGTGCTATCTTTCTATGTACAACAGGGGCAGAAGCCTTGTATTCAGACTTAGGGCATTGTGGATTGAAAAATATACGCATTTCGTGGATCTATGTCAAAGCAGCTCTTATACTCAACTATTTAGGACAGGCAGCATGGATTATCAACAGCGGACATGTAACCCCTGATGTAAATCCTTTCTTCTCTATGATGCCCGAGTGGTTCAGACTCACAGGCGTAATAATGGCTACCGTAGCGGCAATTATTGCCAGCCAGGCCTTGATAAGTGGATCTTTCACCGTCATCAGCGAAGCTATATCACTGAATATCTGGCCGAATGTAAAGATACAATACCCTACTAACATCAAAGGACAATTATACATCCCATCCATCAACTATATGATGATGGTACTTTGTCTTATCATCATACTCACAATGCAATCTTCGATGAAGCTGGAAGCGGCCTATGGTCTTGCTATCACCCTCAGCATGCTGATGACAAGCGCCTTGCTATTTCTTTATTTTATGAAAAAGAAGAGACCATTGTGGTTTACTATCCCACTCACTCTATTCTTCGTTATCATAGAACTCAGCTTCTTCTTCGCAAATATGCAAAAGTTTGCACACGGAGGATTTATCCCTATCATTATCGCAGGAGTACTACTGCTTCTGATGTATTCATGGTATAACGGGCGCCGTATTAAACGTCACTATACTGTTTATGATCAGGTAGATGAGCATTACGTCAGCCAGTTATTAAAGATAAGTGATGACACAACCATACCTAAAGCAGCTACCCATCTGGTGTATATAGTGAAGGCCAATAATAAGAACTTTTTGGAGAGCAAGATTGCCTACTCCCTATTTAAACGAACACCTAAACGAGCTGATACATACTGGTTTGTAAGAATAAAAAGAACCGATGAGCCTTATGAATTCAGTTACGAAACAACTATATATGCCCCTAAGAAAATTTTCCGTGTGAATATCCGTGCAGGGTTTAAACTAGGAATACACACCGACAAATATGTAAACCTAATAACCAATGAGTTGGAACGATTAGGACTTGTAGATTTAACGTCTCGATACCCATCTATGCAAGATGCTAAAGAGAAACGAGGAGACTTTAAGTTTATGATCGTAGACCGTATATTCCGCAATGTACACATGAACCCTTCAAGACAGATTATCTTAGGATGCTACAACCTTGTAAAGAGATTAACAACTTCAGACACACAGATGTATGATATAGATCCATCTCTTGCTGTTGTTGAGACAGTACCTTTAAGGCAAGTAGACCATACCGAGGAGCAACTGAAAGACCTGCTGAACCAAGCAAATGAAGCGGAATAGTTAAATTCGAAGTCCATCCAGCAGTTTCACATAAAGCTCTATAGCTTCCCTTATTTCAGTCAAATGGATATACTCGTTTGCTGTATGCGAACGGGCTGAGTCTCCGGGTCCCATCTTCAAAGTAGGGAAAGGCATAAATGTCTGATCAGACAACGTAGGCGATCCATAAGGAGTTTTTCCAATGATAATAGCACGTTGAACAAATGGATTTTCGAGACAAATCCTCGATGAATTCAGGCGAAAAGACCGGGGTTTTACCTCACAGTCTGTATGCTTATCTATAATATGATAAAGCTCTTCGTTACTATACAATTCGTTGCTTCTTACATCTACAACAAAGTCACACTTATCGGGTACTACATTATGTTGTGTTCCTGCACTCACCATACTTACAGTCATTTTTACAGGCCCAAGCAAATCGCTCGTTTGCGGAAACTCGTACGTCCGAAACCATTCGATATCTTTAATTGCCTTATAAATGGCATTTTCTCCTTCGTTACGGGCAGCATGTCCCGCTTTTCCGTATGATGTACAATCAAGGACTAAGAGACCTTTCTCTGCAATAGCAGGATTCATCTGGGTAGGTTCACCCACAATACCAAACGCAATCTGCGGAAGTTCGGGAACAACAGCCTCCGCTCCGCCATTGCCGGAAACTTCTTCCTCGCACGACGCTAAGAAAATCAGGTTATAATCTTGTTTCTTTTGAGTCAACATAAAGAAAGCATGCAACAAGCACACCAAGCTGGCTCCCGCATCATTACTTCCCAATCCATAGAGTGTGTCACCATCTTCTTCGGGAAAGAAAGGATCTTTTGTCCAGCCGGATACAGGACGAACGGTATCCATGTGCGAATTGAGCAGAATAGTAGGTTTTGAAAGGTCAAAATCCTTGCTCCGAATCCAAAGATTATTTCCCTTTCTATCGGGAGAAAATCCCATCTTACGCATGCACGAAATTATTACTTCTGCTACATTATGCTCCTCTCTACTGAAAGACGGAATACTTATCATTTCCTTCAATAGGTCGACTGCATTGTAGTATAAAGCATCAATATCCTGTTCCATAGATTTTATTTTTTAGTGAAAAGGTGACAAAAGTGACACTTTTCCTACTGTTTTGAGTTGTTACTTTTTCTATTATTGAAGCGCATCAAGCACTTATATTAGATAATTATTTTAAGTATTTATTATAGCTATTGCAACAAAGTATACACACTTTATTCTTTATCACGTATAATTAGCTCGCCGATCTTTAAATCCAACGGCGTAGTGATCTTTATATTGGTTACTTCTCCTTTTACAAGATGCACATTTACGCCCATCGCTTCTACAACCGAAGCATCATCGGTAAATGTTTCTTTGAAATCCGTCTGATACGCTTTTTTGAGAACATTCACATCGAAGACCTGAGGCGTTTGTACCAACCGTATTTTAGACCGATCAACAATGCGGCTTTTATCCTCATCAACAACTTCCCTGAGACTATCTGTAGAGTCTATAACAGGTATAACGGCAGGGTATTCTCTCGCAACATCAAAACACCGCTTTATCATTTCCACCGAGCCAAAAGGGCGAACCCCGTCTTGCACGCCAACCAACCCGTCAGCCACAAGAGCCAACCCGTTTTTCACTGAATGGAAACGAGTTTCTCCTCCATTGGCAATTGTATGTTCTATCGAAAAGTTATATTCTTCACACAAGCTTTTCCAATAGTCCTGATGAGAGACAGGCAACACCAAAATAATATTTATATCCTGATTAAACCTATAAAAAGCCTCTATTGTACGCATAAGTACAGGTTTACCGCCGATAGGAATAAACTGTTTCGGCAAATCATTACCCATGCGCAGCCCTTTTCCTCCGGCTACTATAATGACATTTTTTTTCATTCTATTTCGTCCAGAATCTTTTGTATTTCTACGTTCGTCTTTTGCAGTTTATCTTTGCAAAACTTAATAAGGGTTGCCGCTTTTTTTACTTTTTCGAGAAGGATATCTACATCCAAATCGTCATTTTCGATACTGCCCATCATGTCCTGCAACTCCTGCATTGCTTCTCCGTATGTTTGCTCTTTCTTTGCCATAATTCATTATTAGTTACAAGAACAAATTATAATTATTTCTATCATTTATTACCAACCGAACTCAATTCTTCTTTTTTATTCCAATTCTATTAATTGGCGATTGCTTTAATCAGCATATATATAACCGTAGCAACAGCCAAAGTAAGTATTGCAAACTTTAGTTTCTCAAGAAATGTATAACTTCTCTTGAGTGCAATATTTACCTCTCCAAACTTATCTATAAAATAGGCATTTCGCCCCTTCTCCATAATTAGCGCTAATCCATCGGAAAAAGAATATACTCTCTCATAAATAAGGGACACAACTACTTTATTTTCCTTGTCTATAAATCCCCATTTACCACCCATCTTTGCAGCAGCCAAGCCCTCTGAAAAAGTAGATAAATCTTCATATATAAAAGGAATGATTTCCTCTCCTCTTTCATCAATAAAACCGTATTTACCGTTTAAATTGGCATAAGCTAATCCCTCCGAATATTCGGGTGCAATATCGTCATATATAAAAGAGACTATTTCATTACCAACCTTGTCGATCACTCCCCACTTCTTATCTTTAGCGATACAAATCAGACTACCTTTACATTTTACACCTTCCGAGCGATCATATATAAAGGGAATAACTTCATTGCCCAAAGCATCGATGAATCCACATTTTTCATCTTTGCAAACACAAATAAGTCCTTCGCTAAACTCGAATATATCATCATAAACAAATGGAACGGCTTCGTTACCCTGCTTGTCAATTATGCCGGCTTTACCATCCTTAAAAACACCACAGAGATCTTCCGAAAAGCAGTTTATCCGATCGTAAAGACAAGGAATCACCAATATCCCCTTTTTATCGATAAATCCCCACTTACAATCCTTGCATACCCCGGCTAATCCATTCGAAAACACATCGGCATCTTCATACTCGATAGGAATAACTTCGTTACCGGTTTTATCAAGATATCCGCATTTTCCGTTCTTTTGCACCATTACCAAGCCTTCGGAATAACTGAAAGCCATTTCATATATACAAGGAACAACCAATTCTCCGTACTTATTAATAAACCCTGTACCCGATTTTCGTATAATGTGCGCCATCCCCTCTTGAAAACTGAATGCGTAGGAGAAAGGTATTATACTATTATTGATATTTTTCAAATCTTTAAAATTAATAATCGTTTTATAAATAAATCTTATTTGTTTATAAAAACATCATCAAGCATTTTATCCATATTTTGCTTGTTGTTTTCACTGTATCCAAACCAAGACCCTATGATTTTGCCGTTTTCATCAAGAAGATAATATTGTGGAATTCCATTGACCTGATATTTTTGATTTATATCATCTCTATTTATCATTCCGAGAGAATGGGCTTCAAAACTTTGAACATAAGAGACCTGAGGCCAACGATTCAATTCATATTTTTCTATTGAATTAATCCAATCTGTTTTATTATCATCTTTTGAGATTCCAATTATTGCAAAATTTCTATCCTTATATTTCTCTTGTATTTTCTTCAGATGAGTCATTCCTTCAATACAGTATGTACACCAACTAGCCCAAAAATCAAGTAGTACATATTTCCCTCTATAATCAGATAATTTTACTATTTCACCATTCATCATATCAGGAGCGCTAAAATCAGGTGCAACACTTCCTATTTGTGTATTTTCTTTACCTTGTATGTAATAATCAACTTCCTTTCCTCGTAAAGTGTTTTTTAAGTTATCGCCTAAGTATATATATAAATGTCTAGCGTCCTTAACATTTATCATTTTAGAAAATAGCAAATCTCGTATAAGTTGTGGAGCTATATATGAATCAGTATATTTCATAATAAATTCTTTTTGAGACTTTACTATGGCATCAACAACCCTTTTCTTTTCTACAGAGGTATCAGGTTTTATCTGAACATGTATGAATTCTTTAGACAACGCTTTAAGATCTTCATTAAATAAAAGTTCATATTCTTTTTGAGTCTTCGACCCTTCTACATCAAAGCTATTTAAGCTATCATTCAAAATCTTGATTTGAATTTTTGCTGGTTCAACAAAGAAACGAAAAGTCAAATCATTCACTACTAAAGTAGCAAACGAAGGTGTCTTCGTTTTTCCTTCGAAGGTAAATTTTCCGGATTCTATTTTTGCAGAATCTTTAATTTCGACCCATTGATTTTCTCCTTCGATCGTATACTTCAAATAGGCCAATCCATAATCAACCCCTTCAATCGACCCTTTTAGCACAAAACTATCCGGACTGTTATTTTTGCAACTAATAAGAAAAAAAATAATACAGGTTAACAAAATACTTTTTTTCATATCTATATGATATTTCTAAAATTTAGTTCACTATAGAATCAAGCTTTCCATCAGCAAATACAGTAGTCAGTTTATCTCCTTTTTTCACTACGGTGCTTTGTTTTATCACTTTCCCATCTTTCATAGTCAAAGTATATCCTTTTTTCAGAATATTTTCGGGAGAGGCAAGAAGAAGATGTTTCTCAAACATTTCCAATTGCGTATTTTCATCCTTAAATTTTTGCAAAGCAACTCGTTTTAAAATATTCTCTAACACTGTAAGATTGTTTATACTCTCTTTATTTAATTGCTGCGATTCCCTGACAAGGACATCCTGAAATGAAGACAACTTATTCTGATTTTCTTTATGTGAACTTTGCAAACCTCTTACCAAAACATTCTTTGCAGAAGCTAAGATTGCATCCTGCTCTTTGAGCCATGCTTTAAGTAAGAATGTATTCTTTGTTTCAAAAACACTTAAACGTACAGCTTCATCCTGTAGTCTTTGCGTAACAACAGAAACAATATCATGATCCATTTCGTCCAATTCCATCGCTGTTTCCGCAATATTCGAAATCAAAAATTCTGCAACAGCAGTCGGGGTTTTCATACGTGTATGGGCTACAATATCAAGAACCGTATCGTCTCGTTCATGTCCTATTCCTGTTATTACAGGCAAAGGGAACTGTGCACAGCTTGCCGCCAAAAGGTAAGAATCGAAGCTGCTCAAATCCGAAGTAGCTCCTCCTCCCCGAATAATAACCACGGCATCGAAACAGTCCTGATATTCATAAATACGCTCCAATGCTGAGATTATAGAGCTTTCGGTACGCTCACCTTGCATAAGAGCCGGAAATAACTTGGTATAAAAAACAAACCCATAAGGATTATTTGCCAATTGATCGAGAAAATCTTCATATCCTGCTGCTGTGGGAGAAGATATAATTGCAATCTTATTTGTGGGAATAGGTAACTCAAGTTCTTTATTTAAGGAAAGAACTCCGTCTTCTTCCAATTGTTTTATTATTGCGGCTCTATTGAGTGCCTGATCTCCCAATGTATAAGTGGGATCTATATCGTGAACCGTGAGCGTGAATCCGTATAATTCATGAAACTCAACACTTACCTGAACCAGAACTTTCAGTCCCGATGAAAAGGTCTGTTTTGTCGTGTTCTCGAAATACGCCTTGAGTATATAAAATGTATTTGCCCATATCATTCCTCGGGCTTTAGCGATCAGGGCTCGCCCGTTTATATCCTTCTCTATGAACTCGAGGTAGCAATGTCCATTCTGATTAACACGGACATCACTTGTCTCAGCCCGAATCCAAAAGACTTCGGGAAGTGTATCTTTTAAGACACCCTTGATGAGATTATTCAATTCATAAAGAGAGATTGCCGGACGGTTCATTTTTTTCCTTTCTTTATTGGCTGTTGCACTGCTGTTTTTTTATCAACCAACTGTTGTGCTATTTCCATCGCCTTTTTCATATCGGGAATACCATAACCATAGTCCTTGTTCGGATGATCATAAATATCAGAAGATTGCCTTACGACTTCTATTATCTCCTTGTTGGTCAATGCAGGAAAAGCCTGCCACAAGCAAGCGACCATACCGCACATGATAGGTGAAGAGAAAGAAGTTCCACTTTTATATGTAACCAACCCATTATCTCCCACTACTGTTGCTCCTTGCCCAAGAGCCATTACATCGGGTTTTATCCTAAGATCTTCGGTCAAGCCTCTTGAGCTAAACGGAGCTATAACAGAATCTTTCTGAACAGCACCTACCGTCAATATATTGAAGGCATCAGAAGGTGGAGTTATTTTCTCCCATTCCGAATCTCCAGAATTACCCGCACTGATAACGACCAATATTCCTTTCTTTGCTGCAGCATCAGCCGCACGGGATATAAGAGCCGTTCTTCCTGTGAGGTCTTCATGTGTATAGCTTTTCGCCGGATAGTCGAAACTATTATAACCGAGAGATGTATTCACTACATTAACGCCAACACTATCGGCAAACTCGATAGCCGCAGCCCAGTAATCCTCTTCTATAGGATACTCACTGCGAGCATCTTCAGAACCCAACAACCAAAAACTAGCTTCAGGAGCTGTTCCTACAAATTGCATAGGCTTATTCGTCCCAATACAAGACAATACATTTAATCCATGCTGGTTGGCTTTATTAAACATATCTTCATTTTGGTAAACAAAGCCTTTGTATCCTTTGATATCCAAATTGTCTAACATTGCGATTTGAGGTAAATGATTAAAGCCGGCATCGATTACAGCAATTGTCATCCCTTTACCTTTATACCCCGCATCATGAAGGTATTGCCCATTATTAATTTTGATATTGTTTTTTCCTCTTGCGTAATAATCGCCAAACACAACAGTTTCCACAGCCGGATAGGCGATTATGCTATCCTTCTTTGTTTCCTCTACCGGCTTACCTCTCCATACAAACAATGCATCGGAGACAAAAGGCAACGCCTTATACTTATCAACCATTGTACTATCCGAACAATGAACAGCAACAGTTCGCTGCCACTTGCTCTGTGCTACAACTTTTCCTCCAATACTTTCAATCGCTTTTATATACTCTTGAGATATCGGAAGATCGGTTTCATCGATCTTTATATTATATTTCTGCCTTCTTTCAAGCGACTTAGCGGACAGAAAATCTTCCGGCTTATCAATAGAATAATCGCTTTTTTTATCCTTGAGTGTAAGGCGGAATTTATAGTTATATTCCTGAGAGAATACAGAAAGTGAAGCTGCTAGCAAGAAGCAAACAAAAAATGTAGTTCTTTTCATATCTTTATTCGTATGTTTTATACAAAAATAAGGATAATAGCTTTTAGTTGGTATAAGATGTATCGTTATTTGTAAAATATAGAAGGTAAAACAAATTATATTAATGATTTGAAGAAAGCTTATGTTATGAAAAATTTAAAAAGCTTAAACACCCTAAGTTATAAAATTGAAAAAGAGGTAATATCTTATTCGAAAAGAATAATTAATTACCTCTAATTATATAGAATAAAGAGAAGGAATTTCGTTACAGCAAATTCCCTATCTTGAAACCTAAGAAAGCTGTTCGTGGCAAGCTAGGCCCATAAATGTATGAAGGGTCACGATCGATGCCTTTGTCAAAGTCATTCTGATATGAATTGAAAATATTTTTCACTCCTGCAAACCACTCTATAGTAATATTACCCGCAAGCCTCATATCATAATGAAATTTAACTCCTGTATCAAAAAAGGTTTTTGACTTGCGCAATTCTCCGGCTTCGGGGTTAGCGATTTCAGGGCCAAAATACGGAACTAACATTTTGCCTGTATAATTACCCGTTGCAGATACTCCGAAATTACGAGCAAACTCCCAATCCAACGCTAAAAATCCATAAGCGTCAGGTGTTCGGAAAAACTTCTTTTCACCGAAAGTTTCATCACTCACTTTGTATCGGCTCGACTGAACAGTAAATCCCGCATTGAGACTTAATTTATCTGACGGCATAAGCTTCACCTCTAGGTTTACACCCTGAACAGCAGCTCCATCTTTAGAATTGATACGAGTATAAATCACTGTTCCATTTTCATCAGGCTCACCAATTTCGTTTCTGAATGGATTATGCAGTTTATTATAAAACCCTTCTACCAGAATATTTGTATTGATTCCTCCTATTTTTTTATTAAAATCGAACGACAATGTAAAGCTAGAGCTATTTTCTTGTTTTAAATGAGGGTCGTTTTTGTTGATCACCTGACGAGAACCGGATGTTTCTATATGAAGATCCTCATCAAAAATTTGCGGAGCACGATACCCCCTTGAGAAACCAATACGGGTTTGTAAATATGATGAAATATCATACATTATACTTGCCCGGGGCACAACTACCGTTCCTGATTTATCACTATCGGCCTGCTTATCATCGATAGAATAATGCTCTACACGTGCTCCGGCCAGGAATTTTGCTTTTCCTACTTTTATCTCATATTGTGCAAAAACTCCTGTAATATTCAAAGCTTGATCAGACACTATGCGATTCGGAACATGAGTAACAATGATATCTGTACCTGCGTCATTCAGTTTATATTCGGGGTATCCCAGTTTCATGTCGGTAAGGTGCGAGCCGGTATGCTCCACTCCACCTATTAATGTAGAGATATCGTTGACTGACAGCTTATATTGAGCACCCATATTATAGGTTTTATCCTTTGTATTTCCATAATCGCTCAACGACTGTTTGGCTCCATAGTAAGAATCGCGATCAAGATATTGCCCCGAACCAAACACTGTAAGCAAATCACTCTCTCTGAAATATTGTTCGTATGTCAATGCTCCGGTTATCATATCATGCTTTACCGACTCAGAGATATCTCTTTCGTGGTCGGGATAGTCTTGTTTATTCCCTCCTTTGCGCTCTTCTCGGATATTAAAAAAGTCGAGGCTCAATTTACTTCTGTATGCAGGACGATAAAAAATACGAGTTCCTATAACCGTATTCTTCATCGGTGCTATTTCAGAAAAGCTATCGCCATTTGCATCAAACATATTACGATCTCGCATATTTCCGAAAACAGATATGCCGGTTTTATGATCTTCCGTTACCAATGTAGCATTGAAGGTAGCGTTATAATCTGCTACAGAACCATTCGACCCGCTTACCCCCATTCCTATTAGAGATGTATTTAACCCCGCTTCGAAGCTATTTGTTTTCGGGTCTTTAAGTATAAGATTTATTGTTCCTGCAATTGCATTCGAGCCATACAAAACAGATCCGCCACCTCTTACTACCTCGATACGTTCAAGCATATTAGACGGAATAAGTTCAAGCCCATATACTCCCGCTAAACCACTAAATATAGGGCGGCTGTTTATCAATATCTGCGAATAAGGCCCTTCCATTCCATTCATTCTCACCTGCGAAAAGCCACAGTTCTGACAATCATTTTCATAACGAAGACCTGTACAAAAGTTAAGTCCTTCACCTAATACAACCGATTGCGTGGTCTCAAGCATTTTTGTACTTATCGTGTTCACAATTACAGGTGCTTCGGTACGTTTCTGCGATGTACGTCCTGCGGTTATCACCACTTCATTAAGATTAAGAGCATCTTCTTCTACCTCAAAGTTAATTTCTATAGACTTGCCTCTTCTGAGTTCAACTTCTTTTTCCTGCGGTTTGTAGCCGATTCCGTGTGTTACAACTATAAACTTTCCTTCGGGCAAGTTCGTTAATGCATAATGTCCGGTAGCATCGGTAGATACACCTATTGTTGTATTTTTGAGTACAACATTTATAAATGGGATATGCTCACCTGTTTTTGCATTCACTACATGGCCAAATATATTGGCATCTGTTCTGATCAGGTTAGCATGTATAAACGAAGAGAAAAATAGAAGAAGAATAAACAATAGAAAGTGTTTAGAAAGACGTTTTAGAAAATTCATAGTGTGTTTAAAATAAGAATAGATAAATTGTTGTTTCTGGATGCGACGCGAAGGTATAAAAATCAAGAAAATCCTACAATCACCATTTCTAGGTATTTTAACTATTCTAAATCCACATTACAATATTTTTTACTGATTACAACTCCATATTTATAAAAGCAAAAAATCCGCAATAATTAAATTACGGATTTTCTTTTTTGTGTATTTAAAACACTATAGGGCCTCCTCCCGGATGACCTCCGGGGCCTCTACCTCCCCAGCCTCTATCTCCTCCATCCATATCTTCTCTTTTTGTACCTTTTCCAAAGATCTGGAACTTATACACAAAATTGACCATGAAGTAGCTGTTGATCGTATTAGATATGGACTCCTGTATATATAATGCATTTTGATCGATATTTATATTACTCCTCTGCTGTAAGATGTCATATATTTTAAAGCGCAACAGAGCATTTCCTGTATACTTATTTTTAAATATACCTTTTAGCATCGAATCCATATTATAAGTTAACGAAGCATTCCACAACCACTCGTTCAACTTATATCCGCTAGTATAACCCGAGTTAGTCGAATATTGAATATCGGATTGCAAAGTGAGCCCCAAAGGTAAATAAGTGGTGAAGTCACCCTTCGCTCCATAATTAAATGTCTCTCTGTCCTGATCGGTTGAAATGGTATTTTTTATATTGTTATATCCGAAGTTACCGCCGATATTCAACAAAAAGCGAGCATCACTCAACGTTCTTATCTGATCATCAAGAGAGCCGGTGCGAAACTGCAATGTCATATTTTCTCTAAAGTTATATGTATCCGCCTTATTTTCTTTTGCATTTATAAATGTAGTGCTGCGAGCATATCTACCCATTGTGAATGTATTAATCGAAAACTTCTTATTTCGCAGAGGAGTATTATATGTCACTCCCATAAATCCATCCATATTACCATCCACATTCTTATAAGTCATTTCACGTCCCTGATCCTTGTATGTAGAAACGTTTACGATAGCATCCATCGTATAATTGAAATTTGTAAAGACTGATAAGTTAGAGTTTCTGTTTGTGTTGAAATTCTGATATCGTCCTCTCAAACTATGTTGAAAACTTGGTTTCAAATCGGGATTACCATAAGTAACATCAAATCCGCTTTGAGAGATAATACCATCATATAGCTGGGTTGTGGTAGGCTGCGATGTTCTTCCGCTATAATCTACTCGAAGTGTGTTTCTTCTATCCCATTTATAATTAAACTGAGCATTAGGAGCAAAACTTAGCGAATTACGTGGCTTTATATCTTTTTCCGGTTGCCCGGGCTGAAAAATACTAGTCTTAGATCTAGATGGTTCTAATCCAACGCCCAATGTATAGTCAAATTTCTCTCTAATCGATTTAAAATTCAGAGAGACATTTTGATTAAGGAAATCATTCTTCACATTGCGTGTATATTCTTCCGCTATCACATTATAATTTCCTTCAGCATCTTTATTGTATGCCTTGCGGTCAGTTTCAGAATGATTGTTACGTACATTATAAGTTAATTGCAAAAAATTGTTTCTACCCAAAGGCTCTACATACGAAACAAATGCACGCCAGTTATAACCTTTGTCATCTTGCAATGACTTTTGATCCCTGATCGAATCATTCTTAAGAGGGTCTGCATAGATAGAATGAGAGTAATCATAGCCTTCGCTATCCGAATTATTCAGACCTCCCGAAAAACTGAAACTCAATACTCGTCCCCGACTATTCAACTTACGACTGACATCAAGGTTACCACTTAAGGAAAGACCTTTCCCATCAACCGTATTCCAAGACGATTCCTTGTAGTCTCTCTCAGGATTATCGGCAAATGAAGTTTCACTCTCTGCTGTCTGATCATTTATGTTCTTATTGTATTGAATATTGGGTCTGAAAACGATCTTTGTCAATGAATCGGGAGTCCATTCGAAGCGAAAATTTGCACCGAAATTATCACTTTTATTATTCCCAAGAGAATTTCCGTTTTGTGTTTGGCTCGTTCCTGTAAATCTTCTGCTTGTAATACTAGACACATCATTATCAACAGAGCCATACCGAACATTTCCTCCATATTTTAGCTTGTCCGAATACTCAGTAGCAAAGTTAAACCCTCCATTCAGTGTTTTTGCAACTCCATTGTTCGCTCCGAATCTCAGTCGTCCTCCGCCTCGTCCACTAAATGCACTCGAGGCAAAATCTGAGAAACTGGCATTATTTGTATTATTTAATCCTCCTAACAGTGTAAACTGAGTATTATCGCGCATGTAATTAAATACCCCATTTGCCTCATAACGCTTTTTACTTCCATAGCCGACATAAGTATCGCCCATAAAACCCTGCTTCATACCTTTCTTTATCGTTAGATTGATCACGGTTTCGTCATCACCATCATCAAAGCCGGTCATCTGAGACATGTCAGATTTACGATCAAGCACCTGAAGCTTATCTATAATATTAGCGGGCAAACTTTTAGATGCAACTTTGGGATCATCGCTGAAAAATTCTTTTCCGTCTACAAGGAATTTCTTTACTTCCCTTCCGTTGATCGTTATTTTTCCATTCTCATCTATTTCAGCTCCGGGCATTCGTTTTATCATATCTTCTACCACATCGCTTTGCTGGGCTTTATACGAGTCGGCATTGTATTCTATGGTATCGCCTTTCACTTGTACCTCTATAGCCTTAGCTTCCACTACAGCCTCCCCAAGCATAATAGCATCTTCCTTCATGTATATATCTCCTAGGGACACAGACTTTTGGGCATTTGCTTTGAAGTACTGATCAGTATATCCGATAAATGATATTTGAGCAATATAGCGTCCTTGTCTGACTCCTACGCTGAATTTTCCATTCTCGTCCGTCACTGTACCAGTTACATACGCACTATCTCTAGCATTTAGGATTCTTATACTGGCCATCTCTATCGGCTCTTTCATTTCATTGTCGAATACTGTTCCTGTTATCGCTGTGGTCTGCGATTGTGCACTCAATCCTAAAAATGCACATAGAAATAAAAGTATGGGGATATTCCTTTTCATTTTCCTTTTAATTATTTTTGACTGATTTCTGTGACTGGCAAAACATTAAAAGGTTTAATTATATTTCTATTTTTTATAAATCTTTTTATTTTACTATCTTTTTATATCTTTATAAAAGAAGAAACAGCAAGGATAATCTTTCTGAAAAAGAGTTATCTTTGTATCGAAGATAACCTACTTAAAAGAAAAATAAAAAGCTTTACCGCTTCACTATATGGCAAAAAAAACAGTCAGGAAAAAGAAAACTCAAGATAAAAGAACCTCTTTCATCGAATTCATAAAAAAAGAGCGTACAAAATTCTTATTGGGAGTCTGTCTCTCATTTTTTGGGGCATACATACTACTGGGAGAAATATCATTTTTCTTTACAGGTGCTGCCGACCAAAGCAAGGTAACAAATAAATTCTTTCTTGATCTTATTTCTCACAAACAGGAAATAAGCAACTGGACAGGCGTTGTAGGTGCATTCGTAGCAGAAAAGCTTATAAACAATTGGTTTGGAGTATTCTCTTTGCTTATACCTGTATATCTCATCCTGATGGGCTTGAAACTGATGCGTGTCGTCAACATTTCAGCTATCCGTTCATTCCTGCTTATGGCTTATGCCCTTGTGTGGGGTTCTATTACATGTGCTTTTATTTCCAGACTGATAAACGACGGAAGCAACATCCTTTGGGGTGGTCGTCACGGAATGTGGGTAGAAAGAATACTGGAAGCCGCATTGGGTATACCAGGCGTTATTATGATTATCATTCTTCTACTCATTATATTCCTTATCATTACAAAGAAAGCTTCTATGGAATTCTTCCGTGGTCTATTTAAGAACCCACTAAAAAACTCTAATCAGGAGGAAGAAAATATAATTGAAGAGGAAGAAGAGGTATATGAAGAAGAGCTTCCGGCTGAAGAAAAGAAAAGCTGGTTTAGCTTTCTAAGGAGAAAGAAAAAAGAGGATGATCAATCGCCCGAAACGGAGGACTTCGGGGAGGACTTCATATTGCCTACAACTACAACAAAGGATAAGAAAACAAAGGACAAGCCGGCAACCTCGATGAAGATAGACAACGACTTCGAGATTGTTATCCCTGAGGATGAAGAATTTACTCCTACACAAAACACATTTACTCCTCCGGTAAATCCTCAGCCGCTTACAAATACGGAAAATGTTCCGGATTTCTTGCCCGAAGGCGAAGAGATGGAAGAATACGATCCGACCAAAGATCTATCCAACTTCCATTTTCCATCTACAGAATTGCTGAAAATATATGACATGACAGGCAAAGGAGTGGATATGGAGGAACAGAATGCCAACAAGAGTAAGATCATCACGACCTTACAAAATTATGGCATCGAGATCACATCCATCAAAGCAACTGTAGGACCTACAATCACCCTATACGAAATAGTACCAAAAGCAGGTGTACGTATCTCAAAGATCCGCAACCTTGAAGATGACATAGCTCTTAGCCTCTCGGCTCTGGGTATACGTATTATTGCCCCTATGCCGGGTAAAGGAACGATAGGAATTGAGGTCCCGAACAAAGATCCTCAAATAGTATCCATGCAATCTGTAATTGCCTCTCGCAAATTTCAGGAATGTGCTTTCGATCTCCCCGTTGCTTTAGGGAAGACAATCACGAATGAGATTTTCATGTTCGACCTATGCAAGATGCCTCACTTACTGGTAGCAGGGGCAACAGGACAAGGAAAATCGGTAGGTTTGAATGCCATAATAACTTCGTTACTATACAAAAAGCATCCGGCCGAAATGAAGATGGTGTTAGTTGACCCAAAGATGGTGGAGTTCAATATTTATTCAAGAATAGAGAAACACTATCTGGCAAAACTCCCTGACGCAGAAAAAGCAATTATCACCGATGTTACCAAAGTAACTCAGACGCTAAACTCTCTGACTAAAGAGATGGATGATCGTTATGAGCTGCTTATGAATGCCGGAGTGCGTAATATAAAAGAATACAATGAGAAGTTCCGCAAACGCCGACTAAACCCATTGAAAGGACACCGCTTTCTCCCCTATCTGGTTATTATCATCGACGAGTTTGGAGACCTGATAATGACTGCCGGAAAAGAGATAGAAATGCCTATCGCCCGTATTGCCCAAAAGGCTCGTGCTGTGGGTATGCACATGGTGATAGCAACACAACGTCCGACAACAAATATCATTACAGGAACTATAAAAGCGAACTTCCCTGCCCGTATGGCTTTCCGTGTCACTTCACAGATCGACTCCCGCACGATACTTGACATGTCGGGTGCCAATCAATTGATCGGACGTGGAGATATGCTCTTCTCACAGGGCAGTGACCTTGTACGTATCCAGTGCGCCTTCGTCGACACTCCTGAAGTAGAGGGCATAGCTCAATATATAGGAAA